>NZ_BAAAMU010000147.1:0-24740 GCF_039529435.1 Nonomuraea maheshkhaliensis | reverse complement strand
TACAGCGAGAGATCAAAGCACAGCAGAGATCATTCTGTTAGGACCTCTAAGCCCTTGTCAGTCCTATAACACTGGCCCCAGGACGATCGCAGGGCTCTGTTGAGAGTGTACCGCACCATCGAGTTACGTTGAGGGCCACGAGGATTCCGGACAGCTGCAGGGACATCAACGCCTCCCGAACAGCGGAAAGCTCCGTACCTGATTAATCCGAGGCATACGTCTCTCCATCGCCCGGAAGTGCTGCACAGCCACTCGCACTAACGCGAGCCGAGATGTGCAATGTTCAGTCGATATGCTATTCGTCCTCGTCCGGCGGATACAGGCGGTCGAAGGCCTTCCCGGTCAGAAGGGAGAAAGCTGCAGCGACGATCCAAGGATCAATTCCGGTCCCGAGGTTGAGAACTTCGGCGTACTCCCTGAAGTTCAGGGCCGTATCGCCGCAGGCAGCCATGACGATGGCGAAAACCGCCACCGTCACAGCCCTTCGGCGAAGCGCTCTCGAACTGGCCGCAGCAGCGACCGACCTCCCCGCCACGATTGCGCCAGGCGCTTGGGAGGGAACAGCCTCAGGCATTTGCTTGAACAAGCTCGGGTCCGGCCATAGTACGGAGTAGGAGTAATTGGAGCGCACCAATGTCGACCGCGTCAGCACACTGGACGTTGTTGACTGCGGCGGAGTTTGCACAAGCTGATTCGCCATCCTGTGTTGGCAGGACGTCATGGTCAAAGCAGCTACGTGACCGATCAGTTTCGCTGCCCCAACTGCCATGGGAACGAGGGACATGAGAAAGAGAAAACCGCCTCCGCCGGCATTAGGAGCCATCGACGGCGCAGGCGGCCGACCCGTGGGCACTCGCGATCCCCACAAGACGCTTATCGTAGCGACCGCGACGGTTGCAAGTGTCATTCGTCGACACTACCTCTCACTACCCCCATGCCGCCTGGCGTTTGCACAGCCCAGAGAGCAGCCCCATCCGGGCGTGGCACAATCGGGGGATCGTCAAGGCCGACGGCCTGGATGCCGCGCCCGTGTAACGGCTTGTCCTACATTTCGTCGGGGCGAGTGGTGTGGCCTTCGCCGACATCGAAGTCAAGGAGATGATCGCGCGGTCGGTGGAGGTCCGAAGGACGGAGCGTGCGTGATCAAGTGGGTCGGCCTGCTTGTTGGGGCGATGGGCGTGACGGTGTCCGGCTGCGGCTCGGATGCCGAGAGGGTCGCTGTGGGGGCTGCTTCGGTGGGTGCGATGACATCGGCGAGGGTCACGTCCTTGACCGGCGCCTCGGTGACGTGGACGCGAGAAGGAGTTGCCGGGCTGTTCTTGAACGCAACGCAAGCAGGGCTGGGTGGGGGAGAGGAACGCAGTCTCCCACAGGGGACGACGGCGTCGATGGATGTCTGTGTGCCGCTGGACATGTTCAAGGTTCCCCGGGTGGCTGTTGATCCACGGTTCGCCACCGTCGTGAGAGAGATAGGCCTGCCGGGTAAGGGGCGGATCATCCAGCAGGGATGGGTTTTGCCGAGTGCGGTCCAAGCCGAACGCGTGATGCGGGCGGTGGACAAGAAGTTGGGCGCCTGTCGCTATTCCGGGGCGGCGCCGGTGTCCTTGCGGCCGGGGCAGAGGCTGTGGGGGAAGTCTGTTGTCCACTCTTACCCTCGCGACTTGAACGGCTGGAAGGGCTATCGGATCGAGCAGACGGCCAAGGCGGATGGCGAGCGCGTCTCCGTAGGTACCGGGGTGGTGCTTCATCGCGGTCCGGTGGTGTTGCGGCTGGAGTATGTGAATTACGTGCCGCGGACGGCGGAGGGTGCGTTGCGGACCTACAACATGGGGATCTTGCGCAAGGTGCTCATGCGCCGGGTTTAAGGCGAAAGGTGTCAAAACTGGGCTCAAGGGTCTGACCTGCCTCTTTATGACTGCATCCGTTGATCAGCCAGCGCGCTGGTACCCGTTGATCAGCCCGCCGAGAACGTGACGACGCTCGATCCGGCACCGGCAGCGGGGTCAGGTTGGAGTCATCATTGGTGGGAACTCGGAGGGTGAAAGGGCGGTGCGGCCGGTGGCGAATGTAATGATCGGCGTATTCGTCCAGCACGGTGCGAAGGTGCCGTTCGCCGAAGATCAGCAGCCGGTGCGTGTCTGGTGTCACCAGTCGGTGGGCACGCAGGCCGCCAGCAACCCTCTGGCCAGGGCGGACAGCACTGCTCGGTTCGCCCCTGACAGCCTTGGACGGTGAATCTGACGGCGCAGCGCGGTGACCTCGTGCCGCAGGACGAGGATCTCCATGTTCTTGGACGCGTCGCTACGGGGCAGCAACGTCAGCCAACCCACGATGCGATAGAAGATCAGATAGAAGAGACAGCGCGTCACGAACCTCGAGCATGCCTCATCCAGGCCGCTGCTTCGGCCAAGAAGCCGGGACAAACCGCAGCTCGCGACCGTGAACGGAGTATTGACACCCTTCACCCGGTGGGGCTGTCCCTTTTCCCACCCTGAAACCGAGGGATTGAGGAGCTCGCCCTGGGGGCGCCTATGTACCCATCGGGGAATATCCCGGGCCAATCGGACGATCAGAGCGCGGATCTCTTCGGGGATTGTGGCCGGCCCTGTTGGCGGGGTAGGTCCGCTTCTTCCTGACCAGTCTGCGATATTAGGCCAGCACCGTGCCGGGCGTCACGATGCGATGCGGTCGAAGGCGAGCGGGTAACAGCCTGACCAGCGCGGCCGTAGCGCCCGATCGGCCCGGTTCGGCCTGGGGTGGGCGACCTGGCGAGGCAACACCGCGATCTCATGCCGCAACCAAGATCTCCACCTCTTGTGAGGCGCTGCCCCGTGTGAGCAGCACCAGCCAGCCGAACACCTTGACCGCCAGCAAATACAGAAGTCGAAACAGTACGAGAGCCAAGCCTAGAAGACCAGGTCAGACCCGCTGCACCAGTTCCGGCACTGGACAGATCTCGGGCGCCAAGCGTCTCTTCCTTGATCATCACATCCGCCGTCGGTGCCATAGCAAGCACGACAGGGATGCCCTTTGTCCGCTACGGAGCGTTGCGTGCCTGATAGGGCTGTTTGTCATTTTGTGATGATCGCCTATCTTGTCCGATTGGTCGGATTTCCTTACTTTGGGTGTCGGAAGTGATCGACTCCGAGCTGCACAACCCGGGAAGGGTGTGGCGGAGAGCGACGGCTGCCGCCATGTTTGGTGTCCTTCGTTGTGGTTCGGAGCGTGATTCACTATGCGTCGGTTCTTTTCGCGTGCTGCCGCTGTCCGGTCGGCGGCTCTCGTCCTGCTTACCAGCTTGCCGGGGTTGGTCCCACTGGCCGCGCTTCCGGCCTACGCCCAAGTGGCTTGGGGCGGCGAGGTGGTTTCTGTGCAGGCAAGTGCGGTAGTGCCGAAACAGCAGCGGGGTTCGGCAGGTGTTCTGCCAAGCCTGACCGCCGCTCCGGCGATGGTAGCGACGTCGGCGGTGGATCCACCCGTACGGGGAGCTCTGCCGGCGGATGGTGGTGCGTGGCCACGGACGGCGTTGAAGGCAAGGTCGGGTTCGGAGGCGCAGTTACCCGGAGGTGCCCGGCGTGCTGAACAACAGGATCGAGCTTTCGCGGCGGACACCTTCCCGCTGATCGATGATGTGTATCCCGACGCGGGTTCCTTGGTGGGAACGACGACTCCGCTGCTTACTGTGCGGGCCAGGCGGGTGAACCAACCCGAGGACCCTTTCAGCCCGTTGAATCATACGTACCACATCTGTGAGAAGCCGGAAGAGGACGAGGAAGACTCTGGTTCTCCTTCGCCCACTCCGCCTTGCTGGAACTCTGGCGCCCTGCCGGACGAGGGCACTTGGCGTGTACCCGCGGGCAGGCTGGAGTGGGGCAAGCAGTACGAGTGGTGGGTCCGTATCGTGGACTCGGAAAGCAAAGCGGTCGCCACGAGCGACAAGCAGCTCATCCTTTTGGGTGCGCGTCAGCCGATCAACAGTTCTCATCTGGGCGATCGCGTCGAGGGGGAGCAGGAGTTCTCGCTGGTCAGCGGGAACTACACCACGGCTATGAAGGACGCCCAGGTTCAGACCGCTGGGCCGGCCCTCACGGTGGAGCGCACCTACAACAGCATGGATACGCGCACCAGCGGGATTTTCGGTGCTGGCTGGTCGACGGCCTGGGACATGAATGTGGTGGCCGAGCGATCCGGGACGACGGTCACTGGGCTGCTGGTCACCTACGCTGACGGTCGGCGAGTCCGGTTCGCGGCCAAGGGCGATGGTGGCTATCAGCCCCCGCCGGGGATGAAAGACACGCTGGAGGATGCGGATGGCGGCGGATGGCGGCTGAAGGACACCGCCTTGATGTCGTACGTGTTCAACACCGCTGGCCGGCTGCTGAAAATCGAAGACAATCGCGGGCGGGCGCAAACCCTCAACTACAAGCCCGAGGGAACCTTCGACACAGTGTCCGGGACCGGTGGCCGGGCACTGCACTTGACCTGGAACGGCTCGCGGGTAGCGACGGTGTCCACTGACCCGGTGGACGGCAAGGCACTGACCTGGACCTACACCTACACCGGTGACAATCTGACGTCGGTGTGCGCGCCAGCTGCGGCGCAGAACTGCACCAGCTACAGCTACGGTGACGGCTCCCGTTACAAGGGCCTGGTGCTGGACTCCGAACCGGTGGGGTATTGGCGGCTGGGCGACGCGCAGCACGAACCGGCCGCCAACCTGGGAACTGACGGCGGCACCGGCATCTACGACAACGTCACCGTGGGTCAGCCGGGCGCACTTGAGGGCAGCACTGACACCGCGGCAGGCTTCACGAAGTCCACAATGATGCTGCCCCTCTCCATGCTGGACCGACTTCGGGATCAGGTGTCCCTTGAGGGCTGGATCAAGACCACGCAGCCTGGCGTGATCTTCTCGGCTGACGAACTGGTTAGTGGCGGTGCCGGTGCGACACAGCCGGTCCTCTATGTGGGCATGGACGGTAAGCTGCGGGGCCAGTTGGGCTTAGTGGACGGCGAGTATACGCCGATCACATCGACCGGCCCGGTCAACGATGATCAATGGCACCACGTGGCACTCACCGTGACGAGCGACAAGCAGAAGCTCTACCTCGATGGCCAGGTCGTGGGGGAACTGAGTGGGCCGCTCTGGAATGAGATCCGCCAGTACGCCTACGTGGGCAGCGGCTACCGCGCCAACTCCTGGTCCAGCGTCCCCGGAGGGCCGCGCACATCGGGCGCATGGCCCTTTCAGGGCTCAATCGACGAATTCGCGCTGTACCGCAAGCCGCTGACGGACGCCGAGGTGCAGTCTCACTGGAGCGCCCGGACAAAGATCAGCCACAAGATGTCCCAGGCCACGCTACCGTCCGGCCGAATCTGGGCCAACAACACCTACCACCCGGCAACCGACCGGCTCCTGACACACACTGACCGGCATGGTGGTACCTGGAAGCTCGGTGACGCCCAGATCGACTGGTCTGAGTACCTCTACAAGATTGCCCTCACCGATCCACGCGGTAACGGTCTGTCCTACGCCTATGACACACTGCGCAATGCGCGACTTGCGTACATTACTGACCAGATCGGCGCCAAGACCAGCTACGACTACGACACCGGTGGATTCAAGGTAAAGCTAACCGATCCGAACGGAAACGTGTTCCAGCGGTGGAACGACAAACGCGGCAACATCATTAAAGGCAAGTCCTGCCGCCAGGCGCGCAATTGTCAATACATCTACATGAGCTACTACGTCAACGAGGACGACGAGTTCGACCAGCGCAACGACAAATTGCGGACTTTCCGCGATCCCCGCTCCGCTGACGAGACTGACAACACCTACGCGACCACCTTCGAATACAATAGTCACGGCGAGTCGACCAAACAGACCACCCCGGCCACGCCCGATTTCCCTAACGGCCGCTCCACCGTGGTCTCCTACACCGAGGGCAGCGAGCCCGCCGATGGTGGAGGCACTGTCCCAGCAGGCATGGAAAAGACCCGGACCGACGCGCGGGGCAATACCTGGTCCTATGCTTACACCGCCGCAGGCGACCTGGCCAAGCAGACCGACCCCCTGGGATTGGTGACCACGCTCGATTATGACGAGATCGGCCGGTTACGTTCCACCACGAAGGTGTCGGAATCCGTCCCGGACGGTGTCACGACATCTGTCGCCTACGATGCAGCCGGTCGCGTGGCCATGGTGACGGGTGCCGCAGTCGAGAACGAGATCACCGGCGTCACCCACACGGCCCGTACCACCTACGCCTACGACTTGGACGGCAACAAGCTGTCGGAGGCTATCACCGACCTGACCGGCAGCGACGCCGAAAGGAAAACCGTCTACACCTACGATGATCACGGTCGGGTGAACGCGACCACCGATCCTGAGGGCGGCGTGACCCGCCAGAGCTGGGACACTCTCGGCTTGAAAGCGACGTCAACGGACGCCCGCGGGACCGTCTTCGTGTATGGCTACAGCAATCGAGGAGAGCTGACCACCACCACGCTGAAGGGATGGACCGGCAGCCCAGTCGATCCGCAGCCGGCCAAAGACATCGTGCTCGAGAGTCGCAGTTACGACAGCGGGGGGCGACTTGTCGCCCAAGTGGATGCGATGGGCCGAAAAACCTCCTACAGCTATTTCGGCGACGACTTGCTTGCAATGAAGATCGGCGACGACGTTGCGCTCAATGGTGCTCCCGAGACCAAGGATGTGGTACTGGAGGCTAATACCTACGACGCGGCAGGCCACCTAGTACAGCAGGTCACGGGCGGAAATAAAGAGGTGACCACGGCGTTTGCGTACGACGCCGCAAGCCGCTTGTCCTCCCAGACACTCGACCCTTCTGGCCTCAACCGCAAGACCAGCTTCACTTATGACGCCAACGACAACGTCATCAAATCCATGCTCGCGGGGGCAGGTGCCACGCGAACCGAGACTAAAGAGTTCGCCTACAACAAGCTCAACAAGCCGACCCGGCAGAGCATCGAGAACGGCGACCGTGACGTCGTCTCCACCACCACCTACGACGACCGCGGCCTGCCTGTCGCCATCACCGACCCGCGCGGCAACGCCGACGGCGCTACCGCCGCCGACTACACCACGACGATGCGCTACGACATCCTCGACCGGCTGGTGGAGACGAAGGCGCCGCAGGTGCAGGTGGACAAGAACGGTGCAGCCACCGCAGCCCGCCCGTCCGCCGTAGTGGGTTATGACACGGTAGGCAACCAGACACACGAGCGTGACGCGGAAGGCCGTGTCCTCAGCTCGACCTTCGACAAGGCTGGCCGACTGACCAGTATCACCGCGCCCGCCTACACACCGCCTGGCGGCAATGCGATCACCTCCACCATCCAGCACGCCTATGACAAGGCTGGACAGCTCATCCGCACCACCGAGCCGCGTGGCTACATCACCTCCTACGAGTACGATCAGCTCGGTCGTCAGGTCCGTATCACCGATCCCGCTCCCGACGGCCAGACTCCTGGCACCAGGGTGTCCGAGTACGACATGGCGGGCCAGCAACTGTTCAGCGTTGACGCCACCGGCGCCCGAACTGGGGCCACCTATGACGACCTCGGTCGGCAGATCACCGCTACTCAGATCGAGCGCAAGCCGTCCAGCGTTGTTTACACCACCAATATGGAGTATGACGAGGCAGGTCGGTTGGCTAAGCGAATCGCCCCGGGCGGTATGGCTATCAGCTACGCGTACAACGCGGCCAACGAGACTGAGACGATTACCGACCCAGGAACCAGAGTCACCATGGCTCATGACCTGGCGGGGCGCTTGGTCAAGACAACCGATGCCCTCGGGAACGCCACAATCGCCGAATATGACCTGGCTGGCCGCAAGACCACGGTCAAGGATGTGGATTCTGCGGGTACCGTGCTGCGTACCTACAGCTTCGGATATGACCAGGCCGGCAACCAGACCAGCACCATCTCACCCGAAGGGCATCTCACTAAGCAGACCTTCGATGCTCTGGGCCGGGTCACTTCACTGATCGAGCCGGTTTCGGACAGCAAGTCGATCACCACCACCTTCGGCTACGATGCCGCCGGCGCACGCACGCGCCTGACCGACGGACGCGGCAACGCCACCTGGACCAGCTACAACAGCCTGGGCCTGGCGGAAACGGTGACGGAACCGGCCACTACGGCGCATCCGGATGCAGCCGACCGCACCTGGACCCACCTCTACGACGCGGCAGGCAACCAAACAGCCACCATCCAGCCTGGCGGGGTCCGCATCGACCGCACCTACGACCACCTGAACCGACTCACCACGGAGAACGGATCAGGTGGCGGCGCGGCGACGGCCGAGCGCACCTTCGCCTACGACCTGGCCGGCCGCCGCACCACTGCCGGTGACCTGACCATCGACTACAACGACCGCAACTTGCCACTCAGGGTCTCCCGTGGCGCCGTGCAGGAGACCGCCTACAGCTACGACGGCCTGGGCAACCCGACCCAGCGTATCGACGCCGCAGGCACCGCCAGCTTCACCTACGACACCGCCAACCGGTTGAAAACCGTCACCGACCCGGTCACCAACCGGACGCTGACCTATGGTTACGACGCGGTCAGCAGGTTGAAGACCATCACTGCCACCAGCGGCACAGCCAGTACCCAGACCATCGACTACGACAACTTGAACCGCGTCACCGCCCAGACGCTGAAAAACGGCTCCGGAACTCAACTCGCCACGATTTCCTACGGGTGGGACAAGGACGACAACCTCACCACCAAGACCACCACTGGCACCGCCGGAGCGGGCACCAACACCTACGCCTACGACCACGCCGGTCGGCTCACCTCCTGGACAGCCCCTGGCGGCGCAGTCACCGCCTACGAATGGGACGCCGCCGGCAACCGCACCAAAGCGGGCGACAAGACCTTCACCTACGACGAGCGCAACCGCCTCACCTCAGGTGACGGCACCGAATACACCTACACGCCACGCGGCACCATGGCCACCAGCAACAAGGCGGGCTCTACCACGCAGTACACGTTCGACGCCTTCGACCGGCTCATCGCCGACGGCGACAGCCTCTACGCTTACGATGCCCTCGACCGCGTAGCCTCCCGCATCAGCGGCACCGCCAAGCAGACCTTCGCTTACAGCGGGCTGGGGAACGACCTGGCAGCCATCAGCGGCGGCGCTCAGGCAAAGTACTCGCGCGACCCATTTGGCGCCCTTGTCGGTCTTCAGGAAGGAACCGCTCCTGCGGTCGCGACTCTGAGCGACCTCCACGGTGACCTCGTGGCCACATACACAGCCACCGGCCTTGTTAGTTCCACCAGCTACGACCCCTTCGGCGAAACCGCGGCCCAAACCGGAGATCCGACTAGCCTCGGATATCAGGGGGAATACACGGACCCGGACACCGGCAAGGTCAACATGCACGCCCGCTGGTACCAGCCCGGCACTGGCACCTTCACCAGTCGCGATACCTGGACGCTGGAACCGAACCCGTCCGTGCAGGCCAACCGCTACACCTACGCCAATGCCTCACCGCTCACAGGTACGGATCCGACCGGTCACACGGTGCTGAACGATATCGATGGCGGCATGGGAGATCGCGGCGACGGCAGCCACTGCAGCATGTACGGTGACTGCGACGAGCAATGGGTGCCCGACGTGGGCTTCAACCCCGAATTCGACGAGGAGGAAGCGCGCCGCATCAACGTTGTTCACGAAGGGCTTGGTGCAGGCCGGAACGCGCCAAGCAGCGACTTCTGGGCGGATAATTCAGAACGCGGCAAACGGGCTAGGCGCAACTTCGTCGCTTTTTACAATCCCATGGATCCGAACCAGGATGAAGACATTCTTTGGCGGCAAGCGAAGGCCGCCAGCGCCAGCAATTGCGTCTGTCTGGTAGATGCCGTGTCGGTCGTGGGATGCGAAGCTCTCTATGGAGCTAAAGCTTGTAAGGCAATGAAGAAAGCCGCCAAGCTCATCGGCGATGCCAAGGTCTACTATGACAGCTGCCTAAATGGCGATAAAAGTATGGATCAGTACCTGGCAGGTGCCTGCAATGGCATCGCAAAAAGGCTAGGCATCGGCCCTTCGGAATGGCTAGAGCTGAAGAAACTGCAGAATGCGGCACAGGACAAATCAGGGTCCTGGTTTTTCAAACTTCTCAGTGGCGTCAATGAGTTCATATGGGGTGACGCGATAGCCTGTAATAACGGCAGTGGAGCTGGTTGCTTTTTGATGATCGCGAACCTTCTGCCGGGTGGGGGTGCAGCCAAAGCCATCGGAAAGCTGGCGAAGTACTTGCCCGAGGTGGCTCGAGCCCTTCGCTCTGGCGCCGCGGCATGCAACAGCTTCCGAGGGGAAACTCTCGTATTGATGGCCGATGGCAGTCATAAGGCCATCAAGGACATCCGCCCCGGAGATCGGGTTGTTGCGACAGACCCGGTGAGCGGACAGACAGTAGCCAAAGAAGTCACCGATACGATCTTCGGTGCCGGGGCGAAAGAGCTGGTGCAGATCTCTGTCCGCTTGGAGAACGGAAGCGGAACGGCAGAGACCTCGATAGTGGCTACCGCCGGCCATCCCTTCTGGGTTCCTTCCCTGCAGGAATGGGTGGACGCAACTTATCTCCAGCCGGGAACGTGGCTCCGCACCTCTGCCGGAACCTGGGTCAAGGTCACCAGCGTAAAGCGATGGACGGCAGCGCAGCAGGTGTATAATCTGACCGTCGCCGACGTGCATACCTACTATGTTGGGGTAGGTGGCGTTAGCGTTCTGGTTCACAATGCCGAGCGCATTCCTTCGTTCGTCACTGAGATGCTCAGAAGGATTAAAGACGGCAGCCTTGGGCAGCGTACAAATCCTGATGGCAGTCTAGACTTCTATCGGTATAGGGAGCCGGATCGGCACACTGGGCTAGGGGGTGATCCGCGTAAAAATAGGTGGTGGGACGGGGCGAAGATCTACGGAGTTGAAGGAAATAATAGCTATAGAATTCTCGAAAAGGATGGCAAATATATGTGGGTCCAAAACCACAACTATAAAAACCTTAGATCGTTCTGCGATTAGCCTGCATTGCGAGTGAGTCATCCAATGAACGAGCAGTTGGTCACTGAACTCATGTCGAGCTTCGGCATGAAATTCCTTGGACCTAGAAGGCGAACGGGAATTCCTACCTGGGTGGCGTCGCTGGTGACGAGTGTCGGCCCGAGCGAGGGACGCTATGATCGCACGGTCAGCCGCAACAACCCCCATTCAGTCGAAATATTCAACCGTGACTGGTATGCGCTCTCCTCTGAGGTGGGGCTGTTTTCAGGCGAGCACCAATTCCTTGTATCGCTGGATCCAGGTATCGAGCCGGATTTTGACCGAGCTCGGGAGGCGTCCGATGACTCAACGGACCCGGCCTGGTGGGAATGCGAGTGGGGAGCGGTGGAGCTCCAAGCTGGATGGGATTTGGCTGGGCAAGGAGCAGCGTCCGGTGTCGTCGGCTCCGGACACGGCTATCCCGGATTTGTGATGTCTTCTATGAGCGGCTCGGTATTCGTCGTCGGAACGGTTTGGCAAGAGGAAATCGGCGTTGCGGTGTTGCCGAAACCTTACTGTTCCTCAACGCTGCAGGAGGCAGCACGACGATATCTGGCAGGGCGTCGAACGGCCTCAGAGAGGGAAGACTTGAAGGCCTGGCTTGCTCGTAGTGAGAAGTGTCCTCCTACGTAGACCTTGAATAAGTGCTGCCTGCCGAAAATTCTATCCATGCTGGTCAAGCGGCGTGTGAGTATTCGTGGAGGATGCCGCCGAGCCGGTCGCGTCGGCGTACATTCAGGTTGGTGATTCGCTTTGGATCCGTGATCGGATCGGGGGCGGTACGCAGCGGCGCTGCTTGGTCCAGGGCTTGGTGGACTCGGCGCTGGTTGTAGAAGCGTTCGTATTCGCGTAGGGCGCGCCGCAGGTACAGAGAATGAAAGTTCGGGGTGTAGAGCTCGGAATATTCGATTCATGCGCTGACCTGCAGTCCTCGGCAGGCTTGCAGACCTCGAGTGTTGCCGTCTGAGCGGTTGCTCAAAGCGGTTTGAGCGACTGCTTAAACCGTAAGGGCTGGAGATCCAGCGCGTCGAGCGAACCCGCAGGTCGGACCCGCGTTCCGCAGCTAATCCATGATCCAGGGCATGTTCGGGTGTGAATCCGCAGGTCGGTGGCTTGCGACTTGGTGGAAACGGCGAAAGGCCCTAGTGACACGACTTCAGCGATAACATCATCACGGCCTGCGCACACGCTGCTACGGTCTGGTGACATGTTCGTCAGGACCACGAGCCGGAAGAACAAAGACGGCACCACGGTGCGATACCTCCAACTCGCCCATAACGAGTGGGACCCCATCGCCAAAGCCGCCAAGATGAAAGTCCTGCACAACTTCGGCCGCGAAGACCAGATCGACCGCGCCGCCGTCGAACGCCTGGTCGGCTCGCTGTGCCGGCTGCTGGACCCGGGCCGCCGCCCTCACCTCGGGCGCGGAGCTGAGCTTCATCGGCTCGGCCGCCTACGGCGGCGTCTATCTCCTCGACCAGCTGTGGCGGCAGCTGAAGATCGACACAATCATGACGCGCATCCCGGCCTCCACCCAGCGCAGCCCGTTCACCGAACGGGTGCTGTTCGCGCTGGTCGCCAACTCTGAGCCCTGGACGCCTCCTCCAAGCTGGCCGCCTCCCACTGGATCGGCCGCAACGCCCACATCAACGGCCTGCCCGCCTGCAGCGACGATGCCTGCTACCGGGCCATGGACTGGCTGCACCAGGTCCAACACTCCGTGGAGCGCAAGGTGTTCGACCAGGTCGCCACCCTGCTCAACCTGGAAGTCGACCTGCTGTTCTTCGACACCACCTCCACCTACTTCGAGATCGACGAAGGCGATGAGCCGATCGCCCGCGACCAGCGCGGCGTCCCGCTGCCCGACCCCGGCAACACCGGTGAGGAGGACGGCGGCGGACCGGTGATGAAGGGCTTCCGCACCCACGGCAAGTCCAAGGACCACCGCGACGACCTGCCGCAGATCGTCATCGGCATGGCCGTCACCCGCGACGGCATCCCGGTCCGCATCTGGTCCTGGCCCGGCAGCACCACCGACACCACCCTGATCCGCCAGGTCAAGGACGACATGCGAGACTGGACCCTATCCAAGATCGTGTGGGTCGGTGACCGCGGCTTCGCCTCCGCCGACAACCGCCGCTACCTGCGCCAAGGCGACCACCACTACATCATCGGCGAACGGCTGCGCTCGGGCTCGGCCGAGGCCAAGGCCGCCCTGTCCCGCCAAGGCCGCTACCAGGACGTGGCCGAGAACCTGAAGGTCAAAGAGGTCCGAATCGGCGAGACCGACCGGTTCGTGATCTGCTTCAATCCCGACGGCGCCGAACGCGATGCGGCCATCCGGGAACGTCTGGTCACCCAGCTGGAGGAGCTGATCGCCGGCACCGACACGCTCAGCGCCACCAAACCCGGCCTGAACCGCTACCTGCGCACCACCCCCAACGGGCTGCTGCGCATCGACGCCGCCAAAGTTAAGGCCGAGACGAACCTGGACGGCAAGTACCTGCTGCGCTGCTCAGACCCCAAGCTGCCAGCCGAGGACATCGCCCTCGGCTACAAGCAACTGCTGGAGGTCGAGCGGGGCTGGCGCGACATGAAGCAGGTCATCGACCTGCGCCCGGTCTATCACCGCCTCGAGGAACGCATCCGCGCCCACGTCATCTTGTGCTGGCTGGCCCTGCTGCTGATCCGCATCATCGAGACCACCACCGGCACCACCTGGAGGCGCATCCGCGACGAGTTCGACCTCCTGACGGTCGCCACCTTCACCGGCCCGACCGGCACCTTCCGCCAGCGCGCCGGACTGACCAAGCCCCAGCGCGACATCCTGGCCAAACTCGACATCCCGACCCCAAAGAAGATCGTCGAAGCCAGTCCCGCCGCAGACGCCTGACCAGCCACGACGCTGGCACCTAGTGACACGCCGCATCAGCATGCCTGCAAGCATTTCCGCAGCTCAGGCCACGAGCTTGTCACTTCTAGTGTGTAAAGATCGTTCCTGATAGCGAGTGAGCGGTCTTTACCTGATTCGGCCTGGATAGGCGATGTCGAGCTCGATAAGTGCTTCGCGCCAGCCGATGGTGCGCTGACCCTCGATGAGACGGGCGGTGCTGGGCGAGTTTTTGATCTTGCCGGTCTTCTCCTTGTGCATGGCGCGTTCGCGGGCGCGTTTGTCCTCGATGTTGATGATGGCCAGCCACAGCAGTTTGACCACGGCGTCGTCGCCGGGGAAGTGTCCGCGGGCCTTGGTGACCTTGCGCAGCTGGTAGTTCAGGGACTCGATGCTGTTGGTGGTGTAGAGCAGCTTGCGGACCGCCGGGGAGAAGGCGAAGAACGGGGTGAAGCGGTCCCAGGCGGTCTCGAACACGCGGGCCGCCTGCGGATACCTCTCGCCCCAGGTGGAGGCGGTGAAGTCGGCCAGGGCGTCGAAGGCCGCCTGCTCGCTGGGCGCGGTGTAGATCTTCTTCAGATCGGCGGCCACCGCGGCGCGGTCGCGGCGGGCGACCGGCCGCAGCGCGTTGCGGATCAGGTGCACGACGCAGGCCTGCACGGTGGTGTGCGGGAACGCCGCGTGGATGGCGTCTTCGAAGCCGTTCAGGCCGTCGGTGCAGGCGATGATGATGTCGCGGACGCCGCGGTTGCGCAGGTCGGTCATCACCGCGTTCCAGAAGCGGGCCGATTCGCCGGCGGTGGCGGTATCGAGCGGGGTCTTGGCCAGCCAGATGCCCAGCACGTGTTTCTCGCCGTCGGCGTCGATGCCGACCGCCAGATAGGCGGGCTTGGCCTGGACGCTGTGGTTGTCGCGGACCTTGACCACGATGGCGTCCAGGAACACCACCGGGTAGGCGGGGTGGTTTCTAACACTGGTCGCGAACTAGCTGGTAGAGCCGTTGGTTAGCAATGCTCTCATGGCTTCGGCTGGTGTCCTATCTCCGAGGGCGAGGCGGGGTCGCTGGTTGAGTTGGGCGGCGACCGTCTGCAGGTCTTGGGCGGTATGGATCGACAGGTCGGTGTGTTTGGGGAAGTACTGGCGGATCAGTCCGTTGGTGTTCTCATTGAGGCCCCGCTGCCAGGGGGAATGCGGGTCGCAGAAATAGATGTCGAAGCCGGTCGCGGCGGCGGTCTGCTCATGCATCGACATCTCCCGGCCCTGGTCCCAGGTCAGGGTCTTGCGCCAACTCTCGGGCAGATGCCGGGTCTGCGCGATGAGCGCATCGCGCAGTTGCGGGGCCTTGTAGCCGTCCGGGAGATGCACCAGGATCAGAAACTTGGTGACCCTCTCCACCAGGGTGCCGATGGCCGTGGCACCACCCGGCGCCCCGTACTGGCCGATGATGAGGTCGCCTTCCCAATGTCCGGGGACCCGACGTTCAGTGACTTCAGCGGGACGCTGGTCGAGGAGCTTCATGTTCTTGATCTTGTTGGGGATTGCGACGCCCCGCCGGTGCGGCTTCCTGCGGGAGCGGCCGGTGCGGAGCTTTCCGGATCTGCAGCCGAGAAGGCCGGCGTAGAGGGCCTTGTAGATGCTCTCGGCGCAGACCTGCATGGCGCTCAGATCGGGGTAGGCACGGGTGAGGAACCGGGAGATCTGCTGCGGTGACCACTTCTCGGTCAGCTTGTCGCGCACGACCGTACGGAGCGGTTCGTGGCCCCGAATCTTCTCTTCCTTGGAACGGCCGCGACGGAGAAGCGCCTGGTTGTGGGCCCACCAGGGTTGGTAGCGGCCGTCGGACTTGCTGTTGCGCTGGATCTCTCGGTAGACCGTCTGGAAGCTCTTGCCGATCGAGGCGGCGATCTCCTTCACCCCGACCTTGGCGTGTATGCCGTCGGCGATGGCGATCCGGTCATCCTGGGTGAGGAAGCGGGCAGAGACGGGCGCGTCGGCGAGAACCATCCGACCAGCATCGATGAACCACAGCGACCCGCAGCTGGTCGACACACCGACCATCCGGGCCGCAGCAGCGCCCTTATGCCCCTCTCGCACCAACTCGAAGTAGCGCTTCTGAACCGACGAGGGAAGCTTGTTGTGAGCCCAACGAGGCATGCGAGGTTCTCCTTCGAGAAGGTTCGCAACCATCGATAGAACTCAAGCGGCCTCCAGCGGCCGTGCCTGCCAGGCGCGGACCTCTTCCAGCACGGCGTCGGTGATGTTGGAGATCGCCTCGTGGCTGAGTTCGACCTCATAGATCTGGCGTAGGTGGTGCTGGATGTCGCGCACGCTCATGCCGTGCGCGTACAGACTGATGATCATGTCGTTCAGGCCGCCAGAGATGCGGCCGGCCCGTTTGGGTACCAGCACCGGCTCGAAGGTGCCGGCCCGGTCGCGCGGGACGGCCAGCCGCACCGGCCCCACCCCGGTCTGCACCGTCTTGCCGATCCTGCCGTTGCGGGAGTTACCTGTCCCGTGACCGGCCGGATCATGCTTGCCGTAGCCCAGATGCGACGACAGCTCGGCCTCCAGCGCCCGTTCCGGCACCGCCTTGACCAGTTCGCCCAGCATCGAGCCGTCGCCGGTCAGCCGCAGCCCGCCCTTGCCGTCTTTCGAGCGCTCCAGCAGCAGATCCAGCACCTGATCGCCGAGCAGGTCCCGCAACGGCACCTCGCCGTCACGATGGGGGGATTTTTCCCCGCCATGATGAGCAGCCCGTGCCAAGCTTCCCGCCTGCTTGTGCTCTGGAGTGAAACTGGTGGTCAGAGCGGATGATCCCCGTGTGTTCGTCATGATGGACGCTCCCCCCCCGAAGCGTTAAGATGATCTATCTTGACTCATCTACCCATAGTGATCGTTTCCACACTTAGAGTGATACCCCCAGGCCACAGATCTGTGTGCTTTTCTCGCTACACATCTGCGGAAGGCGGGTCGGACGTTGCTAAATATTCGAGCCCCGCAGGCCCATGAACATCGAGCCAGGGGTTCCTTGGCGATGCCTTCGTCCTTCACGTCGACACGGGAGGGAATGTGTTCAGTCGCGTAGCACCTGCTGGGCCCGAGGTGACAGCTTCACGCGCGCCGCATCCTGGTTGTACGAGCTGACCTCATTGGAGTATTGGCGCCCTCGCCGGACGAAGGCGTCGACACCACCTTCCATGACGTTCTGAACATCGACGCGCACCTCAGGGACATCGATGGATCCAACGTGCGGGCGACCTGACGATTTCACGCGAATTGCGCCGTCTTTGTTCTCCAGCACGATGATGCGGTCGGCATTGCCCAGAACCGGAATATTGGGATTGTGGGTGATGATGATGAGCTGACGCATCCAGCGGCTTTCGCGTAGCTGGGCGACGATCAATTCGGAGATCAGGGTGGTGTCCAGGTCGTCTTCTGGCTGATCGAGGATCAACGGTTCGGTGCCGTGATGGAGAACAAAGCTCAACATCGCAGCGCTGCGTTGTCCGGGCGACCCGTGGAGAACGTCATGCCAGTCGTCATCCACCGAAGGATCACCGGCGTTCTTCAGGAACCGCATGGTGACTACATCATCGGCCATCGTCGTGGCGACCCTGATGCGAATGGCTCGGTCAACGCTGCTCCACTTGTTCCACCATGTCGGCCGGAGGCGTTCACCGGTATCCTCATGGATCCTCTGCGCCAGGCGCGTGTAGGAGTTTGCCACCAAGCCCTGCCTCCACAGGCTGATCCTGTCGTCCAACGACTCGGGGTGGCCGCCCCAGAGCCACTGCGCCAGGACTCGCACGTCTTCGACGTAGCCGTCGGACCGCAGGTTCAAGATCTGACGGACCGTCCGCGCCCAGCCCGGCCAATCTGCTTTGGGGCGCAGGTCAAACAGCAGCGACCCGCTGTCGGCCCGGATGCTTTCGACGAAGTGCAAACGGCGTTGACTGCGCCGCGTGTACACCAGTTCCAGCGCCTCCCAGTTCTCGCGGACGCGGTGGTGGAGGTCGGGCAGGCCGGCGGCGAGATCCGCCAAGTCCTGAAGACGCTTCTGCAGTGTGGTGTTCTCTTCACGAAGAGACAGGTATTGAGCCGGTTCCACTCCGAGTTCGTGGAGCTCCGCCTGGTATGCCGCATCGTCAGCCCGGGCTGCTTGGACTGCCTCAGCCCACACTCCTTCGCGCCGGGCAGTTCTGGCTTCCCCGACCTGCTCCCGTACCCGGCCCAAGGTGGCGATGAGCTCTTCCCGAAGATCCCGCTGGAGCAAGGCCCTTCCGCGTCAGAGTTTATGGGCTCTTGAGCACTCTCTGGGGAGCGGTTACCTGGAGTGACGTCGAGGGCAGTTGAAGGCCTTAGGCAAGCCCGGATGGGTGGAGATTTGGCAACTCGTCGCGTATGACGACGGCCGTTCTGTGACGATCTTGATCGCCAAGTTTGATCACCAACAACGGCGGCGGGGAGTCATCGTGCTGCATCCGGTCACCGGCGACCAGGCTCGTCTGCTGCGTGTGTTGTCCCGCACCTGGACGGGCTGGATTTCGAGCAGATCGAGGATGCGAACGGCAGAGTCCGGATCACGGCATGTACCGGAACCGAGCTGGCCATCTGCCCGCGCTGCGCCACACCGACTACTCAGGTGCATGACCGCTACCAGCGCCGTCTGCAGGATGTGTCATGCGGCGGGCGGCCGATCCAGGTCGCGTTAGAGGTCCGCCGGTTCGTCTGCGGCAGCGGTTCCTGCCCGGTCGTGACGTTCGCCGAACAGGTCGACGGGCTGACCGCCAAGCATCAGCGACGCACCGTGGGGCTCCGGGGTCTTCTGGAGCGGGTCGCGCTCGCGCTGGCCGGCAGCGCGGGCTCGCGTCTGGCGAGCGCGATGGGCCAGGTCGTCTCGCGCTTCACGCTGATCCGGATGATCCGGGCGTTGCCGGATCCTGAGGTCGGCCAGGTCACCGTCCTTGGAGTGGACGATTTCGCCAAGCGCAAGGGAGCCTCGTACGCGACCGTCCTGCTGGACATGGACAGCCACCAGGTCATCGACGTGCTCGATGGCCGGGAGGCAGGAACCTTCGCCGACTGGCTGCGCGCGCATCCGGGGATCGAAGTGATCTGCAGGGACAGGGGAGGTTCCTATGCGCTGGGAGCCCGGCAGGGCGCTCCCGATGCTCAGCAGGTGGCCGACCGGTTTCACCTGCTCCAGGACCTGGGCAAGGCGGTGGAGAAGACCGTCATCGCCCACCATGCCGCCCTGCACGACCCCGATCCCGACCCGCAGCACGGGCAGCCCGCGCCGACGGCAGCGGCGCCGCACCCTGCCGAGCCTGGCGCAGACCTCGCGCGGCCGCCCGCCGAACCAGACGGATACCGTGACGGTGCAGGCCAGCCCCGGCGGCTGGTCGCCCGGCACACCGAGCGGTACCAGGCGGTCCAAGCCCTGCTGGCCACGGGGCTGTCGCTCTCGGCGATCGGCCGCGAGCTGGGGTTGAACCGGCAAACCATAGCCCGGTTCGCCCGCGCCGAGAGCCTGGAGCAGGTGCTGTTCAAGGCCACTCACCGCGCTGGCATCCTGGACGACTTCAAGCCCTACCTCCACCAGCGGTGGAACCAAGGAGTCACCAACGCCGCCGCCCTGCATGCCGAGATCAAGAGCCGAGGCTGGCAGGGCAGCGCCGAAGCCGTCCGCGCCTACCTGCGGCAATACCGGCCCGACCCTGCCGACGACCGTCAGCGGCCCCGGCAGGCCCCCACCACAGTTGCCCCGCCCAAGCCCCGCCGGGTCGTCCGCTGGATCATGACTCACCCCGACCACCTGAAGGAAGCCGAGGCCGGACACCTCGCCAGGATCCTGGACCGCAGCCCCGAACTGGCCGCCACCGCCGGCCACGTCCGCGCCTTCGCCACCATGCTCACCGAACGCACCGGCCGGCAGCACCTGGACGACTGGCTCACCGCCGTCCGTGCCGATCCGCTGCCCGCCCTCCATTCCCTGGCCAACGGCATCGAACGCGACCACGCCGCCGTCCTGGCCGGGCTCACCCTGCCGTACTCATCAGGCGCTGTCGAGGGCACCATATGCAAGATCAAGTTCTGGAAGCGGCTCATGTTCGGCCGGGCCAACCTCGATCTACTCCGGAAGATGGCGCTTCACAACTGAGTCACCGAGCGTGACCACTTCCCAGAGAGTGCTCAAGAGCCCATAAACTCTGACGCGGAAGGGATGGGAGGAACGGCGCGGTCTGTCTGATCGTTGCCGCTCCGGCTCGTCGGTCGCTACCGCAACCACGCGTGCCGATACCTCATTGCCAGTTCACGCAGCCTTTCCCAACCTGAAGTTGCAGTCACGTCTACGGACCCGGTGTACGGGTTGGAGTACGCGCCGAGCACGGCGGCTGTCACTGATGGATGGTGCCGTCATGACCGGAGCACGGAATCCCTTCCGGGAAGCGCGGTGCAATGATCGAACATGTACTAGCCGTGCTCGGTGCGTGCTCGTATGCCCCGTCATGTGCCGTCAGGGCCCGGCACCACCTGGCATTCAATACATGCGGAGGTGGCACGAACTACCATCAAGCGGCATTGCGCGCCACTAAAGGATCTTGCTTCTAATCCGACGGTTGTCGGCTCGAGGTCTGCGGGGGTGCTTCTCCACCAGCGTAGGGCACCCGTCGCGGTCCCGCTGGACGAGGAGATGGGGCAGATGTGAGGCACAAGTGAGTTCGAGCCCGAGCTTGGATGCTGTTCTCATCACTAACCCGCCGTCTCTTGGGCAGCTTCGTGGGCCACCTCAGGCAGCGCCGAGACGTAGGTGTCGGTGGTCAGCCCGATGCTGGCGTGCTCGAGCATGGTCTCCACCACCTTCAGATCCGTGTGCGCGGTCAGCGCCAGAGTGACGGCGCCGTGCCTCAGGTCGTATAGCCGAATCGGCGGCTGTCCACAGACCGCCACCAACCGGCGGAACCGCCCTGTGAGGTAGTTCGCCCGTAGCGGCTCGCCCTCTGCGGTGGTGAACACGCATCCCAAGTTCCGCTGCGTGTTTTCGTGGTCGCCTTCAGGCCCACCCGCCGCTTGCGACGCCGTGATGTCGAACCGATCATTGCCGGTTCCTGACCACTGAGCTTGATCCGTGAAGACCTAGATCTGTCCAAGTCTTGGGTCGTCGCGTTGTCTCAACTCCGGACTCTGAGCCGGTATTTACAAGGGTGACAGGAGCAGGTTGGCTTCCGCCCGGCGTGGCAGTCGTGACCAGCGGATATCGCTTGACGGGTGCCATGAAGGTGGGCGTCGATACTGCCGCCCGGCCTCCCGCTACGTCCGTCAAGGGCGTCCTGTGGGTGGCGGGCGATGGACAAGGCGACAGCTCGACGAGAAAGGCCAGCCACCATGATGATCGGCACCATCTACAAGACTTGTTCCTGCCGGGATGAGGCGAGCGGGAAGAAGCTCGGCAAGAGCTGCCCGAAGCTCCGCCGCTCCGGGGGCAAGGGGGAGCGGTGGAGTCCCACGCACGGCACGTAGGTCTACCAGTTGGAGCTGCCCGCGCATGCGGACGGGCGGCGGCGCAACCCGTTGCGTCGCCAAGGCTTCACTGCGGTGGAGGAGGTGGAGGCGGAGCTGGAGCACGCCTGCGCGCTGCTGGCGCTGGATGAGGATCCGCAGGTCCGGCGGAAGGTCACCGACCTGATGCTGGCCGTCCTCAAGGATACCAAGGCGCTCCCGCCGGTGGAGGAGGTGCGGCGTAAGGTCCGTACTCACCAGGATCTGAACCCGACCGTGACGGTCGCGGAGTGGATGACCGAGTTCCTGCGCCGCAAGCGGAAGGTCGATCAGACGACGCGCCGCTCGTATGAGGCGCACATCCGGCTGTACTTCACGCCCTATCTGGGTGATATCCGGCTGGACCGGTTGCGGGTCTCCGATATCGCGGGCATGTTCGACGCGATTGAGGAGTTCAACGACGTCATCGTCACCGCCCGTGCCAGCGACGATCCTGACGAGCGGGCCAAGGTGCGGTACCGGCGGCTGGTCGGGCCGAGCACCATGCATCGCATCCGCGCGACCCCGGCATGCGCTGAACATCGCGATCAAGCAGGACCGGCTGATCGACTTCAACCCGGCAGCGGTGGTCGAGCTGCCGGATGCGGACAAGCCGAAGGCGCTGGTGTGGACCGACGAGCGGGTCGCCGCCTGGAATCAGGATCTGCATCAACGGCTGGCCGCCGAACAGCAGCGACGCGGCGGCCGGGTCAACCCGATCAACGTCTACATCTCCACCCCGCGACCCTCACCCGTCATGGTGTGGACCCCGGCTCACACGTCGACCTTCCTCGCTCAGGCGGCCGGTCATCGGCTGGCGGTGTTGTACCGGCTGATCGCGTTGCGCGGGCTGCGCCGGGGTGAGGCGGTGGGGTTGCGGTGGAAGGACGTCGACCTGAACGCTGGGACAGCCGGGGTGCACTGGCAGATCACCCAGCTGGGCTGGGAGACCATCCAGGGCAAGCCCAAGACCGAGGCCAGTGACCGCACTATCCCCCTGGACGCCGACACCGTCACCGCACTCCGCGGCCACCGCAAGGCGCAGACCGCCGAACGGCTGGCCGCAGGGGAGACCTGGCAAGACAGCGGATTCGTCTTCACCGACGAGATCGGCCGCCCGCTGCATCCGCAGCACGTTAGCGACCAGTCCTACCTGCTTTCTTACGAGGCGGGTCTACCACCGGTGCGGCTGCACGACCTCCGGCATGGGGCTGCGTCCCTGATGTTGGCCGCCGGAGTCGACCTGAAGATCGTGCAGGAGACGCTCGGGCACGTCTCCTCCGCCTTCACCCGCGACATCTACACCAGCGTCTACCCGGAGGTGGCCCGCGCGGCCGCTGAGTCTACCGCCGCCCTCATCAGAGCCGTGCCGGACACCGGTCACGCTCGCTTGATCACTTTGCCTGCTCGCCTCTGAGCATCCGTTAGTCCAAGCGAGGCCCGCAGCGCGAGCTGTGGGCCTCGTCGTTCGGAGTCGAAAGACCAGCGGATGAAAAGTCTGCTCGGTCACAAGGCGAGGGCGGGGGAACATGCTCAAGAACTAGCAGTTGACCGTGCCAGTGCTGTGACTTGGGGGAGCGGGCCGTGCAGGTGTTCCGGCTTGATCTTCTCTTGATCGTCGCTGAGGTCTGTCGTGACGGTGGCGGCCTGAATGATCTACCGGGTTGCACAACCCGCGCCGCCGAGCAATCAGCGAGCAACCAAGCATGATCAATAACGAGCTCCGAGGCTGGCGAGAACCGAGAAAACCCAGGTCGAACGCGGTATTGGTGAGTAGGGCGGGTGGGACTTGAACCCACGACCCACGGATTATGAGTCCGTGGATCAGCATGTTGGGCGATGCCGGGCTGTGTCAGTCTCAGGCGTTGGTGCAGGTAGGTGCGACGTCTGATGGTTGAAGCATGCCGAGGATGCCAAATCCAACCAGGGCCGTCTCAGACTGCCGGTCTCCCCACGGTCTCCCAGATTGAGGTCGTAAACAGGGCTGGCCGAGCCTCGATGAGGCGGCGTCATGAGGGCCGCGCCACGCCTCAGCCGACGTTCGGCGGAAACGCGGAGGAGCCCCTCGCCCTCGTGTTAGCGTCCACGAGAGTGGTGTACAGGTTTGAACTCGTTCGTCACCTTGATGCCCGTGAGGGAAGATCGATGTGACATGAGGGCGGCCACTCCGCGATCCTTTACAGCTGTCGAAGGCATAAGAAGGAGAACGAGAAGTGGCCGCTAAAGACATTCTGCCCGCTCAGGGTGAGTGGTTCGACGAGACCCTCGCTACGGCATCGCCGGATGTGCTGCGCGAGATGGTCGCGCGGATGGCGCAGATGATGATGGACGCCGAGTGCAGATCGTCCAGGTTGCGCGCGAGCCGGTCCATCGAGTGCACGATCACCGTGTCGCCGTCGCGGACGAAGCCAGCAATTCCTCCAGCTTCGGCCGGGCGGTGTCCCTGCCCGACACCTTGTCGGCGAAGGTCCGCTCGATCTCGATCCCGTACAGTTGCCGGACGGTGTTCTGATCGACGCTCGAGACCCTGATGTAGCCGACGCGCACCGCCGTACCCCTTCCACCTCACAACTGTCGAGCTGGAATCAAAAGAGCCCAGTAGACAGGCTTCAACAAACTTGGTTATCGACCCTTTCTTGACCTCGTTCACCTGTGCTCCCGGATGTGGTGTTGGGGTACACCCTTTCCGGACGGGCGAGCAGGAGTTCATGGCAGGGGCAGCAACGTCACCTCATCACCCGTCGGCGGTCGAAGGTGGTTCTATCATCCAGGCGGGGACGTTCTGACCGGTGACAAGGCGGAACTCATCTGCTACAGCGGTGGCGTCTCCTGTATGGGCGCGACGCAACAGGTCGACCACCCCCCTGACGATGTCCTGAGCGAGGTACTCAGGCAGTTCCTGCGACGCCAGCAACGCCACGACCAGCGGGGCGACGGCGGTACGGAATTGGGAGCCTTCGACAAGCACATATCCGCGAGCCGCGAGACTCCTGACATAGTCGGGCAGGTAGGCGTCCCTGTTGAGCTCGGTCAATTCGCCGTAGAGGCGGACGGCTTCCTCGCTGACCGGTACCGCTTCGGTCCGCCGCCCCACCTCCGCCAGCTGGATGGCGTGGTTGTTCAACGAGGTGGCCAGGTCGGGCAGGTAGGCGTCGCGGTTGAGCTCGGCCAGCTCCCGGCGCAGGCGGACGGCTTCCTCGCTGACCGGTACCGCTTCGGTCCGCCGTCCCACCTCCG
>NZ_BAAAMU010000146.1:0-24865 GCF_039529435.1 Nonomuraea maheshkhaliensis | reverse complement strand
CCCCACCCGCCGCGCGCCGCGCGCGCGGACGTAGCGTGGAGGCATGTCACCCGAGAAGGTGCACCTGACGGAGGAGAAGGCCACCCTCCTCGCCACGCTGTACGGCAAAGCGCTCGACGCGCGATCCCCGCACCCGATCCTCGGCGACCGCATGGCCGCCGAGACGCTCGACCGGATCGAGCACGACTTCGGCAGGATGGGCATGACCCCGGGCAGCTCCGCCGCGGTCGCGCTCAGGGCACGGTTCCTGGACAGGTGGGCCGCCGGGTTCCTCGACGCCCATCCCAAGGCCACGGTGCTGCACCTGGGCTGCGGGCTCGACACCCGCGTGTACCGGCTCGACCCGCCGGACTCCGTCCGCTGGTACGACGTGGACTATCCGGAGATCGTCGAGCTGCGCCGGCGGCTGTTCCCCGAACGCCGGGCCTACGCCACGATCGGCACGTCGGTCACCGACCTGGCCTGGCTGGAGCGGGTCCCCGCCGACGCCCCCGCGCTGGTCGTGGCCGAGGGCCTGCTCTACTACCTCGACCCGGACGGCGGCCGGGCGCTGCTGCGGGCCATCGTGGAGCGGTTCCCCAGCGGCCTGTTCGTCTTCGACGCGCTGAGCCCGTTCGGGCTGCGGTTGCAGCGGCTGAACAGGCCGGTGCAAAAGGCCGGGGCCACGATGCACTGGGGCATCGACGGCCCCGCCGAGCTGACGGCGATCCATCCGGGCCTGCGCTGCCTGTCGGCGGTGAGCGCGTTCGACATCGACGGGTTCGACCTGTTGTCGGTCACCCACCGCGCCGTGGCCCGGATCGCCTCACTGGTGCCGGGGATACGAAGGACCGCGGTGTTCTACCGGCTGGAGTTCTGAAAAGCGCCGCGCTCCAGCGGCGCTCCAGCCGGGTTCTAGCCGCGTTCCAGCCGCGTTCTACTGCCCGGAGCTCTGCGGGGCGCCGCCGTTGTCGCGCCGGTCCAGCGCCATCTGCACGGCCTCGACCGCCTCGTCCTCGTGGTCGTCGGCACGGTTCCAGGCATACATCTCGTACATGTCACTCATCTCATTTCGCGGACGTCGTTCGACTGGGAAGCCGGACTCCGGTCGGGAATCCGACCGGGCCTGATCGCGTGGTCCGGGTCACGGACCGGACGGAGGGACTTGACGGCCGACGCACACGCCGCACACCGCGACGGGTCGTCGACCTGCCCTAACAGGCCCCGCCGCGGCAGGTAATAAGTACGAGAACCTGGCGCATCACCGACAACAGTACCTGAGCATTCTGCTCGGATGTCCTACTATCTCGCATGGTGAGACGCGAAGGGCCGTCCCGTGGAACGGAACGGCCCTTTTACGCTGATATCAGATGAGACGCGGGGGTGTCAGTCCTCCAGGTCCACCGAACGGCCGCTCTCGGCCCCGATCTCGGCGCCGATCTGCTCGACGACCTCGGCCGGGATGGCGGAGTCGACGGTCAGCGCGATGAGCGCCTTGCCGCCCTTGACGTCACGGGCCACCTGCATCGAGGCGATGTTGATGCCGTGCTCGCCGAGGAGGCGGCCCACCACGCCGACGATGCCGGGGCGGTCGGCGTAGGTGAGGAAGCAGAGGTGAGCCGTCGGCTCGATCTCCATCTCGTAGCCGTTGACCTCGACGATCTTCGTGATCTGCCGGGGGCCGGACAGCGTGCCGGAGACCGAGACCGTGCGGCCGTCGGCCAGCACGCCGCGCACGGTCACCACGTTGCGCCAGTCGGGGCTCTCGGCGCTGGTCACCAGCTCGACGGCGATGCCGCGGTCCTTGGCCAGCAGCGGCGCGTTGACGTAGGTGACCTGCTCCTCGACCACGTCGGCGAAGACGCCCTTGAGCGCGGCCAGCTCGATCACCCGCACGTCCTGGGCGGCGATCTCGCCGCGCACCTCGATGTCGAGCTTGGTGGCCACCTCGCCCGCGAGCGCGGTGAAGACCCGGCCGAGCTTCTCGGCCAGCGGCAGGCCCGGCTTGACGTCCTCGGCCACGGCGCCGCCCTGGACGTTGACGGCGTCCGGCACGAACTCGCCCGCGAGCGCCAGCTTCACGCTGCGCGCGACCTGGGTGCCGGCCTTCTCCTGGGCCTCGTGGGTGGAGGCGCCCAGGTGCGGCGTGACGACGACCTGGTCCAGCTCGAACAGCGGGCTGTCGGTGCACGGCTCCTTGGCGAACACGTCCAGGCCGGCTCCCGCGACCCGGCCCTCCTTGATCGCCGAGTAGAGCGCGGCCTCGTCCACGATGCCGCCGCGGGCGACGTTGATGATGCGCACGTTCGGCTTGACCTTGTGCAGCGCCTCGTCGCCGATGATCCCCAGGGTCTCCTTGGTCTTCGGCAGGTGCACCGTGATGAAGTCGGCCTGCTTGAACACCTCGTCGAGGCTCACCAGCTTGACGCCGAGCTGCGCGGCGCGGGCCGGCGGCAGGTAGGGGTCGTAGGCGATGATCTCGACGCCGAACGGCTGCAGCCGCTGCGCCACGAGCTGACCGATCTTGCCGAAGCCGAGGATGCCGACGACCTTCTCGTCCAGCTCGACACCGGTGTACTTCGACCGCTTCCACTCCCCGTTCTTCAGCGCGGCGTGCGCCTGGGCCGTGTTGCGGGCGCTGGCCAGGACGAGGGCGACGGTCTGCTCGGCGGCGCTGGTGATGTTGGAGGTCGGCGCGTTGACGACCATGACACCGGCCTTGGTCGCCGCCTCGACGTCGACGTTGTCGAGACCGACGCCGGCGCGGGCGACCACCCGCAGCTTGGGCGCCGCGGCGATGGCCTCGGCGTCGACCTGCGTGGCGGAGCGGACGATCAGCGCGTCCACGTCGGCGAGGGCGGGCAGGAACTGGGACCGGTCGGCGCCGTCGGTGTGGCGGACCTCGAAATCCGCACCGAGTACGGCGAGGCCAGCCTCGGACAGCTCCTCTGCGACCAGAACGACGGGCTTGTTCACAGGTGTGGATCCTTTTGGTCACGGCGGCTTGGGAGGGTTCACGTCCATGGATCCCCCCGGCGGTCCCACAGAGTCTAACCGCCGCTTGTGAACGCGTTCACGAGGGACCCACCATGTGAGACGGGGACCGGCGTACCCACCGCGCGGCAAACTCATCCACTCTGGATGCATCTTTGTCTTGATCGGGAGATTTATTGGCCATTAGCCTGATAAGCCGTGGCCGACTACCTATGGTTCGTCATATGAGCATCGGGAATCCTGCGCTTGCCGACGTGCTCGCCCAGCATGGCGCTCCGCATCGCCTGCTGGGCGCTCTTGCCGACGGTGGAGTCCTGGTGGCAGTGCGACCAGATCGTTCCGTCGTCCTGGGGACGACGCAGGCGGGTGACCGAGTGCTGCTCGGATACACCAGCCCCGCTACCTATGCCAGGCACCGCGGCAGCCATTCCCTCTCGGCGTGCGATGCCGACACCATCCTGGACATCCAGCGCGTCACCGGCGTGCGCGAGATCGTCATCGACGCGGCCGGACCAGCCGCCGCGGCCGTGCCCATCGACGATCTCCAGCGCTTCATCACCACGACGCGCACGGGACCGACGCCCGTCCTGTCGGGGGCCGTGCCGGCCGCCTACGCGACGGGCGCCATGGCCACCGTGTCGCGCGGTGCCGCGCTGGCCCAGGTGGCCCCGCCGACGCCGCACGCCCCCACGCTGCCCTGGGTGCCCGCGCCCAGGCCGCACCTGTCGGGGCCGATGCAGCAGGTGGACCCGGGATACCGGCGGTGCACGCATCCGATCCTGCCCGCGCTGCGGAAGGCGATCGGGTACCTGCTCATGGACTTCCCGCTGGTGCACCACGTCTGGATCTCGGAGGCCCGCACGGCGTCCGGGGCGCCGGGGATCATGCTGCACGTGAAGGTGCACATGTCGGCCGCCGAGGACGTCGTACGCGACCTGCACCGCCTGGTACGCGCCCGGCTGCCGCAGTTCGCCGCCTCCGGCGCGCCGATCCTCATGGCCAGGGTGGCCGACTCGCGCAGCGAGCAGCGGATGATCGAGATCGGCGCGCACGTGGTCTGCGCCAACGTCTCGGACTGAACGTGCCGTCCTGAACGGGCGGGCCCGCGAAAAGTGGGCCCTCCCGAACAAGCCCTCGCTCGGTTTCAATGAGGGAATGATCACACCGGCGGCCGGCCCGGCCACCGTCCCGAAGGGCGTGCGCCTCGGCTACGGGGTGGGCTCGTTCTGCACCGCCACGGTCAACGCCGTGCCGGGCCTGCTGCTGCTGTTCTACATGACGAACTTCCTGGCCGTGCCCGCGTGGCTGGCCGGCGTGGTCGTCACCGCGCCCAAGGTCTGGGACCTGATCATCAACCCGCTGGTCGGACGCTGGTCCGACCGGACCACCTCGCGCTGGGGGCCGCGCCGGCCGTGGCTGCTGGCCGGGGCGTGCACGCTGCCGGTCGCGTTCTTCCTGGTCTTCGCCGGGCCGCCGCTGACCGGGGTGCCGGCCGCGCTGTACGTCGGGCTCTGCTTCCTGGCCACGGCTACCGCGTACGCGCTGTTCGAGGTGCCGTACAAGGCGATGCCCGGCGAGATGACGCACGACTACCACGAGCGCACGTCGCTGCTGCAGTGGCGGATGGTGTTCATCGGCGCGGCCACCGCCATCAGCGGCGTGCTGGCCCCGGCCATCGCCCACGGCGAGGGCACGGACGGCACGCTGAACAGCTACCGGCTGATGGCGCTGACGATCGCGATCGTGCTGTTCGCGGCCATGCTCGGCTCCTTCTTCGGCACCGCCCGCGCCCCCATGACCGGCGCCCCGGAAGGGGATCGGGGCACGTGGCGGGAGCAGTTCGCCGCGATCAAGGGCAATTCGGCGTTCGTGTGGCTGACCGTGCTGGCCTGCGTCCAGATGCTGGCGGTCAGCATGATGCTGGCGGCGGCGCCGTACTTCGCGACGTACACGCTGGGTTCGTCGGCGGCCACGCAGACGCTCTTCGCCGTGCTGGTCGGGCCGATCCTGCTGACGATGCCGCTGTGGGTGCGGGTGGCCAAGCGCCTCGACAAGCGCGGCGCGATGGTGGTGGCGGCGCTGCTGTTCGGGGCCGGCACGACGGCCGCCATGGCGACGCCGCTGTTCGGCCCGATCTGGGCGCACGTCACGATCCTGGTGGTGGGCATCGGGTACGCGGGCGTGCAGCTCATGCAGTTCTCCATGCTCGCCGACGTGATCGCGGTGGACGCGGCCAAGACGGGCAGGCGGCGGGCCGGGGTGCTGACCGGGCTGTGGACGGCCATCGAGAGCGGGTTCAGCTCGTTCGGCGCGCTGATCTTCGGGGTGATCCTGTCGATCAGCGGCTTCGTCGAGTCCCAGCCGGACAAGCCGGTCGAGCAGCCGGACAGCGCGGTGACCGCGGTCCTCATCGGGCAGACCACGGTCCCCGCGCTGATCATCTTCGCGTCGGTGCTGATAACGCTGAAGTACCGCCTCACGCCACCCGTCGCGCCGGAGCCGGCCGCGTCCGAGTGAACACCCCGGCGATCAGCGCCGCCAGCAGGGGCAGCCCCAGCACGAGCGCGGCCAGGAACGGCCACGGCAGGGCGAGGTCGCCGGACATGCGCGCCATCCGCATGCCCCGCGTCACGGCCGTGGCGGTCACCAGGCCCGCCACCAGGCCCGTGACCGCGCCCAGCCCCGCGATGTAACCGGCCTGCGCCGCCACCACCAGCCTGCGGGTCAGGGGACGGCCGCCCACGGCCGACAGGGTGTCGAGATCGCGGCGCATGTCCGCCGCGGCCAGCCCCGTGGCCGCGAACGTGCCACCGAGCACCAGGATCACGGCCGCGGCCAGCAGCGCCCCGAGCATGAGGGCGTACTGCTCGCCGCTGTCGTCCTCGACGATGACGACATACGCGCCGATCGTCAGCGCCTGCAGATCCGGCATCAGACGATCCGGCACGGGCCGGGGCAGCGTGGCGTACAGAGTCCGCTCGACGGTCCCGAACCCGGCCTGCTTCAGCGCCGACGCGGGAATCACGGCGCCGCCCTGACCGGCCTGGGCGCCCTCGGCCGGCACAGCCGGGACGCGGATCCGAACCTCGTCGGCGTCCTCCCCTCCCACGACGCCCACGTCTATCGCGCCGTCGCTGATCAGCCGGGAGTCGAACACCACGGCCCGGCCGGCCGCCAGCGCGGCCTCGGCCGACGGGTCCCGCCGCCCCTGGAGGAGGGCGAGCAGCCGGGCGTCGCCGATGATCGGGACGTCGAACGGCGAATCGTAGGAGGTGGGGGAGGTCGCATCCGCCGGTGAGCGCACGGAGATCGCCAGCTCCCGCCCCTGGTCGTCCACCGCCGCGAGCCCGGGGACGAAGGTCGCCGCGGGCAACCGCGCGCGCATGGCGGCCCGCACCTCCGACCAGCCGTGACCGTCGACGTTCTCACCGTCGACGATCAGGGTGCCCTCGGGCGCCGCGAGCCTGAACTGCTCGTGGCGCTCGACGTACGACGTGTTGTACGCGATGCCGACCGTGACCGCGCCCATCGTGGCCGCCATGACGGCCGCCACAGCCGAGGCCGTGCGGCCGCGCTGGCGCGCGCCGTCACGGATCGACAGCCGGGCCGGCAGCGGCAGCCGGGCGGCGAGCCGTCCGGTGCGGCCCACGAGCCACGGCGTCAGCGCGATCAGCCCGAAGAGCGTCACCGTGGCCGAGGCCACCACGCCGAGGTCGTCCCTCGACGCGACGGTGAACATCAGGGCCACGCCCAGCAGCACCAGCACGAGCCCGAGCACCGGGACGCCCGCACGCTCACGCGCCTTCGCCGCGCGCCCGGCGAGCACCTGGGCCGGGCTCTGCCGCGCCGCCCCGACGGCCGGGGCCACGGCCTCCACCAGGGCGCTGACCAGGCCGAGCGCAACCACGCCGAGCACCTGCCACCACGGAATGTCCGGCGGCCCGCTGGTCCAGTCGAGCTGCCTGGCCGCGACCGACACCATGGCCAGGCCCGTGCCGACGCCCAGGCCGGCGCCGATCAGGGCCGCGGCCCCGCCCAGGAGCAGGCCGTCGGCCAGCACGATCGTGCGCAGGTGACGCGGCGAGCCGCCCTGCGCGGCGACGGTGGCCAGCTCCCTGGCGCGCCGGCGCAGCCCGACGGCGAACGCGGGCCCGGCCAGCAACACCGTCTGCGTGACGACGAGCAGGACGGCGATGGCCAGCCACAACCGCTGGTCAGCGCGGATGGGAGCGGCGTCGAAGGCGTCCGCGCGGGGGCTCTCGACGACGGCGCGGGAGGCCACGCGCACTCCCGCCCGGTTCAGCCGTTTCACCTCCTCCCAGGTGACCGGGGCCGGGGTGTCGGCCAGCCAGCCGGGGTTGCGCCAGGTGCCGTCGGGCGGGCGTACGGAGTCGTACAGGGCGACGACCTCGCTGATGCCCGGGCGGTTCGGGTGCTCGACGACGCCCACCACGCGCTTCGGCTCGCCGCTCCTGGCCACCTGGAGCGTGCCCCCGACGGTGACGCCCGCGTCGAGCAGCGCGGGCGTGACGGCGATCTCCTGCGGCGTCGCGGGGTGGCGGCCCCGCACGAGCGGCCTGAGGCCGGTGCCGAGCGGGTCGCGCAGGTCGATCTCCAGCAGCTCCACCCGGCCGAAGCCCCCCGGCAGGCGGGCCTCGGTCGTGTACTGGTGGAAGGGCAGCAGCCGGCCACCGGTCAGCGCGGCGATCTCGGCGGTGGTCCACCCGGGCGGTCGCGCCCCCGTCTGCGACTGGTCGCCGAACCTGCCGGCCGGGTCCTGGGTGACGAGAGTCCTGCGCAGGTGCGCGTAGACGGCCGCGTCGGCGACCGAGCCCAGCTCGGAGGGCAGCTCATCGCGCGCGGACAGCTTCGTCGTCTGGGACAGCGTGAGCAGCCCCGTGATGAGCAGCACGGGCAGGCCGATCATGACCATGATCAGCGCGCTGCGGCCCTTGGCGCGGACGGCGTCCCTGCGGGAGATGCGCAGCGCGGCGCGGAACGCGCTCACCTGGCGCTCTCCAGCCGCACGGCGTTCGCCTCGGCGATGCGGCCGTCACGCAGGTAGATCACCCGGTCCGCCCAGGCGGCGTAGCGGGGCTCGTGGGTGACGAGCAGCACCGCCGCGCCCCCGTCGGCGCGCGTGCGCAGAAGCTGCAGGATCTCGTCGCCCGTGGCCGTGTCGAGCGCGCCGGTCGGCTCGTCGGCCAGCAGCAGCCGGCGCTCGCCCGTCAGCGCCCTGGCGATGGCCACGCGCTGGCGCTGCCCGCCGGACAACTCGTCGGGGAAGCGGCCCGCGACCTCCTCCGCGCCCACCTCGGCCAGCGCCTCCAGCGCCTCCGCGCGGGCCCGGCCCGTCCTGACGCCGTCGAGCTCCCTCGGCAGCATCACGTTCTCGGCGGCCGTCAGCGACGGAATCAGGTTGAGGTCCTGGAAGACGTAGCCCACGCTGGTACGTCTCACAGCGGCCAGGTCCTTCACCCCCGCGAGGTCCCTGCCCTCGATCGTCACGCTGCCCGAGGTCGGCCGGTCGAGGCCGCCCGCCAGGTTGAGCAGCGTGGACTTGCCTGAGCCCGACGGGCCCATGACCGCGACCAGCTCACCGGCCGCGACCTCCAGGCTCACCCCGCGCAGGGCGTGCACCCGGCCGTGCTCGCGGGTCACCTCCCGCAACTCCACCACAGTCATCGGTTCTTCTCCTTGGATACGGCCTCGCAGTGGTCCAGCCAGCGCTGCTCCGCCTCGGCCTTGAAGATCAACGAGTCGAGCACGAGCCGCTGGGCGAGCCCTTCGGCCGCTCGCTTGGCCTTGGTGAGCCGCTGCAGCGCGCGCATCGTGGCCACCCGCTGGGTCTGGACGACCTCGGCGACGTTCACACCGGCGGCCACGGCCATCGCGATCTTGATGGCCAGCTCGTCCCTGGGCCGGTCGGTCTGGGCGACGGGGGTGCCGAACCAGCGCTCCAGCTCCTCCCGGCCGGCCTCGGTGATCGTGTAGACCGCGCGGCCCTGGTCGTCCTCGCCGCCGGGCGCGACCAGCCCATCGCGCTCCAGGCGGGCGAGCGTCGTGTAGACCTGGCCGATGTTGAGGGGCCAGGCCGCCCCTGTGGACGCCTCGAACTCCACCCGTAGCTGGTAGCCGTAACGCGCCCCGCCGTTCAGCAGCGCCAGCAGTCCGTGTCTGATCGACATAGATACCGAGTATGCATACGGAGTATGTCCATCGCAAGTGATCCGCGTATTCTGGACACGAAGCGAGGTTCAGGCCGATACTCGCTACATGAGCTCCACGCATCCGCCCTTTCGCGCCTCAGACGGAGAGCGTGACCGTGCGATCGACGAGCTCAGAGACCGCGCCGTGGAGGGCCGGATCTCCCACGACACCTTCGTGGGCCGGGTCGACCAGGCGCTGCGCGCGCAAAACCGGCGCGAGCTCGACGAACTCGTGGCCGACCTGCCACGGCGGCCCACGTTCCGGCAGCGGCTGACCGACGCCGTCGCCTCGGTGTCGGAGTTCACCACCCGGGTGCAGTCCGCGTGGCGGCGTCCGCGCCTGCCGCGCCTGGCCCTGCCCGACGACGACCGGCTGCGTTACGTGGTGGGCCGGGGGTCGGCCTGCGATCTCGTCCTGTCGGACCTGACGGTCTCCCGGGTCCACGCCGAGCTGCGGCGGGAGGGCGACGGCGCGTGGCTGCTGGTCGATCTCGGCTCGCTCAACGGCACCCGGCTCAACGGGTGGCGGCTGATGGGGCCGGCGCGGGTGAAGTCGGGCGACGAGGTGTCGTTCGGCGACTGCGGCTTCATGGTCACCTCGCACCAGCCGTCCTGACCGCCGCACGGACGGGCCTGACCACCGCGCAAGCCGGACCGGTCGCCGGAGGGCGGCCTGAGCGCCGGATCGGCGCGCTGATCTCGGCGCTTGGTGCCGATAAATACGGATATTTGCGGATTACAGGGTGACTGTGGTGATCCATGCTTCCAGGCGATCCCCCAGTCACTTGGAGACCCCATGCGGCGCACCTCAGCATCCCTCGTCGCGGGCGCGCTCGTCGCGGCCCTCGCGTGGGCGTCAGGACCCTCCTCCCCCGCCGTGGCGCTCGACCCCTCCGTGGGCGCGGCGGACCTGACCCAGGACATCAACCAGATCCTCAGCGACTCCCGGCTCACCATCGCCAGAGCCGGCGTCGTGGTCAAGAGCGCTCAGACCGGTGAGGAGCTGTACGCCACCGACGCCGGCAAGCAGCTCATCCCGGCCTCCAACACCAAGCTGTTCACCTCGGCCGCGGCGGTGGAGACCCTCGGCCTCGACTACCGCTTCCCCACCACCGTGCTGAACACCGGCCGCAAGGCGGGCTCGGTGCTGGCCGGCGACCTGGTGCTGCGGGGCACCGGCGACCCGACCATGCTGGCCGAGGACTACGACGCGCTGGCCGCCGACGTCGCCAAGGCTGGCATCAAGGTCGTCACCGGCAAGCTGGTGGCCGACGACACCTGGTTCGACGACCGGCGGCTCGGCAACGACTGGGCCTGGGACGACGAGACCGCGTACTACGCGGCGCCGATCTCGGCGCTGACCGCCTCGCCCGACCGCGACTACGACGCCGGCTCGGTGATCGTGGCGGTGTCGGCCGAGAACGGCAAGGTCAAGGTGTCCACCACGCCCGCCACCGACTACCTGAAGATCGTGAACAAGGCCACGGCGGGCGCCGAGACCGACGTGCTCATCGAGCGGCAGCACGGCACGCGCACGGTGGTCGTCACCGGCACGGTCGCCGACCCGTACCAGGAGTGGGTGGCCGTGGACGACCCCACGGCGTACGCGACCTCGCTGTTCCGCAAGGCGCTGGGCAAGCACGGCGTCAAGGTGCTCGGCCCGACCGAGTCCGCCGCGGCCCCGGCAAGCGCCAAGAAGCTGGCCGAGCACCAGTCGATGACGCTGGGCGAGCTGCTGGTGCCGTTCATGAAGCTGAGCAACAACATCCACGCCGAGATCCTCACCAAGGCCATGGGCCGCAAGGTGTCCGGCCAGGGCACCTGGTCCGCCGGGCTCAAGGTCAGCACCGACTTCGCCAAGGCGAACGGCGTACAGGTGATCAACATGCGGGACGGCTCGGGGCTGTCGCGCCGCGACGGCTTCTCGCCGGGCTCGATCGTGCAGCTCCTGTCGGCCGTGCGCGCCAAGCCGTGGTTCTCCACCTGGTACGAGTCCCTGCCCATCGCCGGCAACGCCGACCGGTTCACCGGCGGCACCCTGCGCAGCCGGATGCGCGGCACGCCGGCGGCGGACAACGTGCACGCCAAGACGGGCTCGCTGACCGGCGTCACCTCGCTGTCCGGCTACGTCACCAGCGCCGACGGCGAGCCGCTGATCTTCTCGATCATGCTCAACCAGTACCTGTCCGGCTCCCCGAAGGACATCGAGGACAAGATCGCCGTCCGGCTCGCCCAGTTCTCCAGGACGGCCGCAGCGGGCGAGACCGCGCAGCTGCGCGCCACGGACGCGGGCCAGGCGGGCGACCTGGAGTGCTCGTGGCTCAAGCCGGTCCAGTGCTGACGGCCACATGAGATCGTGCTTCAGCCGGTGAGAGCCGCCGGCTGAAGCACACGATCGGTGCCGACGTGTCGTCAGTCGGCTTCGAGCACGAAGAACAGGAAGCTCAGGAACCTGGTGCCGGTGCGCTCGCGGAACTCCTCTGGGAACAGCTCGCGGGCCTCCGGCGCGTACGGCGGCTCGCTGATGGCGCTGATGCGGAAGCCGGCCGAGGTGAACGCCTCGGTCATCGCGTGCAGCGGCCGGTCCCAGAAGCTCATCGTCGCGCTCTGCCCGCCCATGGTCCACTCCTCGACCCGGTTGCGGACCTCGAAGTACTTCGGCCGCTTCTCCCCCGCCATGGCGGCGAAGAGGGTGATCACGAAGGGATGGTCGACCGAGGCGAGCAGCCGGCCGCCCGGCCGCAGCACCCGGCGCAGCTCGGCCAGCGTCGGCCCCCAGTCCTTCAGGTAGTGCAGCACCAGGGACGCGACGACGTCGTCGAACGTGTCGTCGGGAAAGGGCAGCGGGGCGGCCAGGTCGGCGACCCGCAGGTCCGCGTCGGCGCCCAGCCGCTTCCTGGCCAGCTCCAGCATCCCGGCGCTCGCGTCGATGCCGGTCACCACGGCGCCGCGATCGCGCAGCTCGGCGAACAGGGGGCCCGAGCCGCAGCCGGCGTCGAGAACTCTCCGTCCGGCCACGTCTCCGGCCAGCTCCAGCATCGCGGGGCGCTCGTAGTACGCGTTGACGAGGCTGCGCTCGTTCTCGGTCGAGTAGCCCTCGGCGATCCCGTCGTAGTCGTTGAGCGGGGCGGGGTTCGCGGTCTCGATCTGATCTTCGGGCGTGGTAGGCATGCGGGCCATTCTGGACCAAGAACCCGATCACGAGCGCTGCCGGCGACCCATGTGAGTTCACGGCCCCGACGCGCGGAGGGCCGATCTGGTTTACCGGCCGCAACCAGGGGCGTATTACGATTCAGCTACCTGGAACTCCAGGTATGGCGCGGAATTTCCGTACAAAGCCGACTTGGGGGTACCAGAATGCGGTTCGACGCAGTGTCGAGCCCCCGACCGGAGGACTGAAATGCGCAGACAACTCCAGGCGATGGCCTGCCTCGGAAGTCTGGCGGCATTGAGCATCCCCGCCCCGGCCGCGGCCTCCAGCGACCGGAACACCCAGCAGAGCGCGCAGGCGAACACGCAGCAGGCGTGCCGGGTGGTCGCGCTCAAGCCGTTCGTCTCCAAGAGCAGGGTGCGCGGCACCGTCGCCAGGGCGGGCTGCGCCGACCAGGCCCGGCTGCGCGTGCGCATCAAGGTCTCCGCGGCGGGTCCCGACCGGGTCGTCAAGAGCGGCTCCAAGGTCGTCGGCAACGGCCGGATCACCGCCAATGTGCGGTGCGGCAGCACGCCGCGCCGCTACTACGTGGTCGCGCTCGACTCGCAGGGCCGGACGAACACCTCCCGGGCGCTGAAGCTGGCCTGCGGGCGCCCGGCCTCCAACTCCGGCTCCAGCGGCTTCGCCTCCGCCGCCGAGACGGCCGTCGTGACGCTCACCAACCAGGCCAGGGCCAGGAACGGCTGCCGTCCCCTCGTCCACGACGCCAAGCTGCACCGCGCCGCCGAGCGGCACTCGGCGGACATGGCGCGCAACAACTACTTCGACCACGAGTCGCGCGACGGCCGCACGTTCGACCAGCGGATCAAGGCCGAGGGCTTCAACTTCCGCCTGGCCGGCGAGAACATCGCCAAGGGTCAGCCCAGCGCCGCCGCCGTGGTCAGGGCCTGGCTCGACAGCCCGGGGCACCGGGCCAACATCATGAACTGCTCCTTCACTCACATCGGCGTCGGGCACGCCGGTCAGGGCCCCACCTGGACGCAGGACTTCGCCGCCCGTTAGGGCACCTCTCCCTGGACCAAGGGAGCGTCGGGCTTACACCGGCCACACCCCGAGCCGGTTCCCCACCGCACGCCCACGCGCTCCCCTTCCGGGCGGACCCGGCCGCGCCTCCCCCCGCACAAAGGACCGCGGCCGGGTCCGCGCACCTCCCACCGCACGCCCGTCCACACGAACCGCAGTACGCCGCACGCACCGCCTATTCGGCCGGCCTGTCCGAGAAGCGGGCCAGGACGAGCGCCTCGACCACGCCGACCACCGCGTACGCCAGGATGGACACCCCCGTGACCACCACGATGTCCGCCCACACCTCGTCGTAACGGAACCCGCCGATCGCGCGCAGGATCTCGGCCCCGATGCCCTGCCCGGTGGCCAGCCACTCCGCGATGAGCGCGCCGATGATCGAGGCGGGCACGGAGATCCGGGCCGAGGCGAAGATCGAGGGCATCGCCGTCGGCACCGCCACCTTGCGCAGCACGGTCAGCCGGGTGCCGCCGTACGCCATGATCAGGTCGGTGGCCTGCGGCGAGGCCGATCTCAGCCCGAAGGCGATGTTCACCAGCGCGGGGAAGAACACCACGATTCCGCCGATGACGGCGACGCCGACGAGATCGCGGCCGAAGATGAGCGTGATCAGCGGCGTCATCACGACGAGCGGCACCGAGCGCAGCAGCATCGCGACCGGCATGAACGTCTGCTCGACGGTCCTGAACAGCACGAACGTGACGGCCACGACGGTCGCGGCGATCATCCCCGAGGCGAAGCCGACGGCGGCGTCCCTGACCGTGATGCCCAGCGCGCCGAACACGGCCTCGCGGTGGGCCGCGGATGACGTCAGGTACTCCCAGACCTGCGGCGGGCGCTTGCCCACCAGCGGGCTGATCCCGAACGCCTCCAGCGCCAGCCACCAGGCCGCCACGACGATGACGACGGAGGGCGCGAGCGGCCCCACGATCCGCAGCACGATCCGGCCGATCACCGCGACTCCCCTCTCGACCAGGGGGTGACCACGCGGGCGACGAGCGCCACGAGCGCGTAGCCGAGCCCCGCGATCAGGCCGGCCACCAGCGCCAGCCCCCAGGTGCGCGGCACCTGGAACTGCTGCTGGGAGATCATCAGCGACACGCCGAGCCCCTGGTCGTTGCTGCCCAGGTACTCGCCGATGATGGCGCCGAGCAGCGCCGACGGCGCGGAGATCTTCAGGCCGGCGAACGTGCTGGGAAGAGCGGAGATCACCTGTACGTACCGCAGCCGCGCCAGGCGCCCGCCCCCGTACACGGTGACGAGGTCGAGGCTGGCCCGGTCGGCCGAGCGCAGCCCGAGCAGGGCGCCGATGAGCGTGGTGAAGAAGACGGAGATGGCCGCGAGGAAGACCACGGTCGCCTCGCCGCCGAAGACCACCAGCACGATCGGCCCGATGGCCAGCAGCGGAACGCAGTAGCTGATCACCGCGAGCTGGGTGGCGACGGCCTCCAGCCGGGGCACGAGCAGCACCAGCAGCGCCACGCCGATGGCCAGGCCGTTGCCCCACAGGAAGCCCTGGACGGCCGCGGTCAGGGTGGCGGAGGCGTTCGGGCCGTAGAAGGCCCAGCCGTCGCGGCCCATGGACGCGAGCACCGCGGCGGGCGTCGGCACCGCGCCGCCTTCGGCGAACACCGTCGCCGCCAGCAGCCACCAGAGCGCGACGAGGGCGACGACTCCGATCAGCCCCTGGACCCGTCTCATGCGCCGTGCCCGAACAGCAGGTCGCTGAGGTGGTCGTGGATGGCGTGGAACTCGGGCGTCCGCATCATCTCCGGCGTACGCGGACGCGGCAGGTCGATCTCCACCATCTCGATCACCCGCCCCGGCCGCGGGCTCATGACGGCCACCACGTCCGACAGGAAGATCGCCTCGCCGATGCCGTGGGTGACCATGAGGGTGGTGGCCGGCTTCTCGGTCCAGATGCGCAGCAGTTCCAGGTTGAGCCGCTGGCGGGTCATGTCGTCCAGGGCGCCGAACGGCTCGTCCAGCAGCAGCACGCTGGGCTTGACCACGAGCGCGCGGGCGATCGAGACCCGCTGGCGCATGCCGCCGGACAGCTCGGCGGGCCGGGCCTTCTCGAAGCCGTCGAGGCCGACCAGCTTGATCAGGTCCTCGATCACCCCGGGCTCGGGCCTGATCCCGGCCACCTCCAGCGGCAGCCGGATGTTGGCCGCGACGCTGCGCCAGGCGAGCAGGGCCGAGTCCTGGAAGGCGATGCCGAGGTGGTGGCTCCCGCGCAGTTCCTGGGGCGTCTCGCCGTTCACCGAGACCTCGCCCTTGGTGGGCTCCTCCAGGCCGGCCAGGATGCGCAGCACCGTGGACTTGCCGCAGCCGGACGGGCCGAGCAGCGACAGGAACGCGCCTTTCGGCGTGCTCAGGTCCACGCCCTCGACGGCGGTCAGGCCCTTGCCGAACGTCTTGCTCAGCCCGGTGACGCTGATGCCGCTCATGCCAGCTTGAGGCTCGGGTCGGCCTGGTAGATCTCGTTCAGGATCGACAGGTCGAACAGCTGCTCGGCCTTGATGTCCAGGCCCGCCTTGGCCAGCGACTCGATGTTCTGCGCGATCAGCTCGGGCGTCATCGTGAACAGGCCGTTGGCCTTGGCGTCGGGGGTGACGACGAGCTCGTTCTGCATCTTCGCCTCCTCCGTCTGCTCCTTGACGTCGAGGTTCTGGTCCTTGCCGTAGACGGTGGCGGCCAGCTCGGCGGACTTGGCCGGGTCGGCGACGGCGTCCTTCCAGCCCTTGATCTCGGCGGTGAGGAACGCCTTGAGCTTGTCGCGCTCGTTGTCGATGGTCTCCTGCGTGACCGTGAACGTCTCGGCGACCAGCGGCAGCCCGGCGTCGGCGAGCAGCAGGTACGCCGGGTCGTGGCCCTGCATGCGCAGGTTGACCGGACCGCTGGTGACGAAGCCCACGTACCCGTCGAGCTGCCCGGAGGTGAGCATCGACGGGTCGGACTGGAACGGCACCCTGGTCACGCTGGACGCGTCGAGGCCGTTGGCCTTGAGCAGCGCGTTCCAGACCAGCTCGTTGGAGTCCTGGACGCCGATCTTCTTGCCGGCCAGGTCCTTGGCCTCCTTGATCGGGTTCTTGTTCAGGGAGACGATGGCGAACGGGTTCTTCTGGAACGTCGCGCCGACGATCTTCAGCGCGGCGCCCTGGAGCACGGCGGGGGCGGTGATGGTGGGCGCCGACAGGCCCGCCCAGCAGCGGCCGGTGGCCAGGCCCGACTCGACCGAGGTGCCGGAGCCGCCGCCGGACAGCAGCTCGACCTGGCTGAACCCGGCGTTCTTGAAGTGGCCGTTGGTGTCGGCGAAGTACTCGCCGGCGAACTCGACGTTCTTCTTCCAGGAGAGCTGCAGCTTGATCGCCCCGAAGCCGCCGCTCGCGGCGCCCGTCGCGCCGCCCGTGGCGCCGTCGTCGCCGCAGGCGGCCAGACCGAGCGCCAGACCGGCCAGACCGGTTGTCCGCAGGAACGCGCGACGGTCGAGGGTAGCCATAATTCTCCTTGAACGGCCTAGACGTGCAGGTCAGGAAGGTATCTATCGATTATTACCATCGTGTGACGGTCATTTCGGACGAAGAGCCGATCCGGCAACGGAAGGCGCAGAAGCTGGGAAAAGCGCTGGCGGGCCCTGTAGGTCCCTACGAGAGGGCGGCCTCAGGACCGTAGATCCCTCCAGCGGCCCAGGGGCTCGGGTAGCGTCGGGCCTTGAGATGAGACTCGACGGAATCCCCCTTTGGGACGGTACCGAATATCGCGGCCCGGTCGATCTGGCCTGGGAGCCCGACCGGATCACGGACCTCAGCCCGGCGGCGCAGCGCCACGGCGACCTGTGCGTGCTGCCCGGCCTGGTCGACACGCACGTCCACCTGGTCGGCTACGCCGGCGACGGCGCGCCGCCCGACTTCGCGACCTGGCCGCTCACCACGACCCGCGACGAGCAGGTGCTGCACGGCGCCGCCCACGCCCAGCGGGCCATGCGGCACGGCGTGACGACGCTGCGCGACCTGGCCGGCGACGAGGCCCAGGTCGCGCTGCGCCGGGTCTTCGACGCCGGGGTGCTGGCGGGGCCGCGCATCCAGGTGCACGGCGTGGTGGGGATGACCGCCGGGCACAACGACCTGTTCGTGCCGCCCGCCGTGCCGCTGCGCAAGCCGACCGCCGACGGGCCGGACGAGTGCCGCAAGCTCGTACGCACCTGGGCCAGGGCCGGCATGGACGGCATCAAGCTCACCACCAGCGGCGGCGTGCTGTCGATCGGCGACAGGAACGTCTGGCGCAACTACACCCGCGACGAGATCAGGGCCGTCGTGGACGAGGCCCACGCCCTCGGCATGCCGGTCGCCTCCCACGCCCACTCCGAGGACGGCATCAGGGTGGCCGTCGAGGAGGGCGTCGACTCCATCGAGCACGGCACGCTCATGAGCCGCGACCTGGCCGAGACGCTGGCCGCCCGGCGCACTCCCGTGGCCCCCACACTGCTCATCAACGAGGCCATCGCCGAGGGCCGGGTGCCGGTCACCCGCGAGGCGATGGACAAGGCCGCCGAGCTGGTCGCCACCCGCAACGTGCTGCTGGCCCAGGCCGCGGCGCTGGGCGTGCGGTTCGTGCTCGGCACCGACGCCAACGGCCACCACGTGCGGTTCGGCGACCAGCTCGCCGAGGTCGTGCACATGACGCGCATCCTGGGCATGGACGCTGCGTCGGCGCTGCGGGCGGCCACCTCCGACGCCGCCGACGCGATCGGCATGCCCGTGGGACGCCTGGCGCCCGGCCTGGGCGCCGACCTGATCGTGCTGCGCGGCCGCCCGTGGGAGCGCATCGAGGACCTGGCCACGGAGAACATCGTGGCCGTGGTCTCACGTGGCCGGCTCGTCGCGGGCCGGCTGCCCTGAGCGCAGCGCCAGATACAGGTCCGTACGGTCGCGCATCGACGTCATCCGCCTCCCGGTCAGCTCCTCGATCCGCTGCATCCGGTAGCGCAGGGTGTTGACGTGCACGTACAGCTCGTCGGCGGTGCGCTGCCAGGATCCGCACGTCTCCAGGAAGATGTCCAGCGTGCGCAGCAGCTCGGAGCCGTGCCGGGCGTCGTACTCCTCCACCGGCCCGAGCAGGTGGTCGCGGAAGGAGCGGCGGGTGGCGGCGGGCAGCGAGGCCAGCAGCAGGTCGAAGCTGTCGATGTCGGCCAGCGACATGATCGACACGGGGCCCGGCCCGGTCCTGGCCGACTCCATGCCGCGCCTGGCCGTCTCCAGCGCCTCGCCGAGCTGTGACACGCTGGCCGCCATCTCGCTGATCCCGGCCGCGATGCTCGTGCCCCGCCGCCCGGCGACCAGGCCGCGCAGCTCGTCGGCCAGGCTCTTGCGCGAGGCGCGGCCGTTGACCAGCACGATCGCCTCGTGCGGGGTGCCGCCCACGATCAGGTGCCGGCCCTTCCTGGCCAGGCCCTCGTGCAGCAGCTCGGGCAGGTCGAGGTCAGGGCCGCCGGTCAGGGTGACCGCCATGGCGGCGGTGGGCAGCCCCGGGTCCGCTCCGAGCAGCCTCAGGTGCGCCGACACCTCTCCCGGCGGGATGCGGCCGAGCACGTCGAGCAGCGTCTGGGCCCTGACCCGTTCGGTCCTGCGCTGCTCTGCGGCGAACCCTTCGGCGGTCACCACCTCGGTGATCGCGCCGAACGCCTGGTCGGGGGCGGCCAGGAGGAGCGGCAACCGGCGGCGTTCGCACGCCTTGACCAGCTCGCCCGGCAGCTCGCCGAGCACGATCAGGCCGACCACCAGGCCGGCCGCGTCGCTGGCCCACAGCGCGTCGGCGAAGCGCTCGCAGTCGGACGGCTCGGCGTACCAGACGCCGCTGGTGAGCACGAGATCGCCGGAACGCAGGTAGCGGCGGGGGTCGGGCAGGTCCGTCGGGTACGCGCGGCGGATCTCGCGGCCGAGAGTGCCGGCCCCGGTCACCAGCGTCAGCCGCAGGTCCTCGCGTGCCAGCAGATCCTCCAGCGTCATGAAATCTGATGTTATGCCAGCTCACGGGGTGAGAGTTCAGAGGTTCGCACGATACCTCGCACTACGTGGGTCCGGTTTACTCGTTGCCATGCGTCCCAAAGCGGAACTTCATCTCCATATCGAGGGCACCCTTGAGCCCGAGCTCGTCGTCGAGCTGGCCCGGCGTAACCGGATCGACCTGCCGACCTACGACGTGGAGGCCATCCGCTCCCGCTACTCCTTCACGGATCTGCGCTCGTTCCTGGACGTGTACTACGACAACCTCGCCGTCCTGCGCACCGAGCAGGACTTCTACGACCTGGCCGGTGCCTACCTGCGGCGGGCCGCCGGGCAGGGCGTGCGGCACGCGGAGATCTTCTTCGATCCGCAGGCGCATCTGAGCAGGGGCGTGGCTCTGGAGACGGTGTTCGGCGGGCTGTCGGCGGCGATCAAGGATTCAGGGGCGTCGGCCGCGCTCATCCTGTGCTTCCTGCGAGACAGGGGCGCGGAGGAGGCCGAGCAGGTGCTGCGCGCGGCGCTGCCGTTCCGTGACCACTTCATCGGGGTGGGGCTGGACTCGGCGGAGGTGGGATATCCGCCGGCGCTCTTCCGGCGGGTCTTCGAGATCGCCGCGGCGGAGGGGCTGCGCCGGGTGGCGCACGCGGGCGAGGAGGGCGGGCCCGACTACGTGTGGGAGGCTCTGGACATCCTGCGGGTGGAGCGGGTGGACCACGGGATCAGGGCGATGGAGGATCCGCAGCTCGTGGCCCGCCTGCGGGAGGAGCGCATCCCGCTGACCGTCTGCCCGCTGTCGAACGTACGGCTGCGGGCGGTGCCGTCCCTGCGTGACCACATCCTGCCCGCGATGCTGGACGAGGGCCTGGTCGTGACCGTCAACTCCGACGACCCGGCCTACTTCGGCGGCTACGTGGAGGACAACTACGCGGCGCTGCGGCGCGAGCTGGGGATGAGCGACGAGCAGCTCGACCGGATCGCGCGCAACTCCTTCGACGCCGCGTTCGCCTATGAGGGCTGAGCATGGTGTAGGGGCCCACCCGGCGGATGGGCCCCTGGATAACGCTGCTCAGCTGCAGAGGAATGACGTTAGCTGATCGAGCACTTCGTGTCTTCGCTCTTGATGCCGAGGATCTGGCTCAGGATGTCGCCGGTCTGAACGACGAGGACGCCGCTCGTGCTGTTGTCGACCTCGCCCTGGGCGAAGATGTTCTCGTCGCCGCAGAAGAAGAAGGTGCGCTGCGCGTCTTCGTTGGCGCGGGGCCACTCGGCCGTGGCAGCTACCGCGGAGCCGCCGAACATGACCATCCCGCCGACGAGACCGGCCAGGACGAGTCCTGATTTGTACATGTGATTCTCCCTGCTACCTCTCGACTACTCTCCGTAGCTATCGGGAGAAGATCTGCCCTGCCCCCAAGTTCGACAAACGCCGATAATTTCCGGCTTGACCAGGGAAAACCCGCCACATTACCGAACAGGTGAAGAAGAACACCCGGCTTGGCGCAGGTCTGCGGGTGACTGAAGGACGGCCGCCCCGTTCATGGGGCTTCCATGACCGTGCCACGCGCCCTCTCAAGGCTTTGAAAGGGGAGCAGTGTGGGCAGACTAGTCGTGACTCCGCGTAGCGGATCATCCTCGCCCGGATGACCACAGAACGGCACCCGTCCGACCGCCGCTACGGCAGGGTCAGGATGACGGGGCCGTCCCCGGTGATGGCCACGGTGTGCTCGACGTGCACGCTTCTGCTTCCGTCGGCCGAGCACACCGACCAGCCGTCGTCCGCCATGTAGTAGTCGTCGCCACCGCCGGCCATCAGGCTGGGTTCGATCGCGATCACCAGCCCGGGCCGCAGCCGCAGCCCCCTGCCAGGCCTGGCCTCGTTGGGCACCCACGGCGACTCGTGCATGGACCGGCCGATGCCGTGGCCGCCGAAGTCGTTCTGCATGCCGTAGCCGGCGCCGCGCCCGACCGTCGACATGGCGTGCCCGATGTCGCCCATCCGGCCGCCGGGCACGGCCGCCTCGATGCCCGCGGCGAGCGTCTCCTCCGCGACCCTGATCAGCTTGAGGTCCTCGGCGCGGGCGTGGCCGACCGTGAAGCTGACGGTGCCGTCGGCGTGCCAGCCGTCCACGATGGCCCCGCAGTCCACGCTGAGCAGGTCTCCGTCCCGCAGCCGGTACGCCGTCGGCAGCCCGTGCAGCATGGTGCCGTTCACGCTGGTGCAGATGACGCCCGGATAGGGCGTGGCGCCGAACGACGGATGGTATCCGAGGAACGACGCCCCGGCCTTGGCCTCCTCCAGCACGGTCCTGGCCACCTCGTCCAACTGCCTGAGCGTCACCCCGATGTCCGCCCGCTCGCGCACCGCGCTGTGTATGGCGGCGACCACCCGGCCCGCCTCCCGCATGGCGGCGATCTCGCCGGCCGACTTCAGTTCGATCATGACTCCTCCTGAGCGATAACTATACCGGTATTTTTATCACGCCCAGTGGAGTGCTCGCGCGGGTCAGTCCAGGCCCTTCCTCCCGGGAGTCCAGAACGGCTTCGTCCGCACATCCCTGCGGTGCCAGCCGCGCTCGCCGACCAGATGGGCGCGCACGGCCTGGATCGTGCGGGCCTCCCCCGCCAGATAGGCCACGCCGGGGGTGCCGGGCAGGTCCAGCTCCCTGACCGCGTTCACCAGCACCTCCGACCGCGCCGCGGACGCGCCGCCCCGGCACACCTCGACCAGGTCGCCGGGCAGGCCGAGGTGGTCGCCCGGCCCCTCCGCCTCCACCGCCCCGTACGCCCGCGCCCCGGCGGGCAGGGCCCGCAACATCGCCCCGAACGCCACGGACGCCGTCTCCTCCCCCGCGAACAGGTGGTACGGCGCCTCCTCCCGCACCACGAAGCTCCCTTCCGGACGGGTGAAGGCGACCTCCTGGCCTGGCGCGGCGTTCCTGATCCAGGAGACGCCCGGCGAGTCGCCGCCGTGGTCGTAGCCGACGAGGTCGAGGGCCTCCCAGGAGGGGTCGTGCCGCCAGATCGAGTACGTCCGCAGCACGCCGCCCAGCGGACCGCCGCCCTCGATCAGCAGCCGGATGTGCTGGCCGGGAGTCCACCGCAGGTACGCCAGAGCCGGCCCGCCGATCCTGACCCGCCGCATGCGCGCGGTCAGCTGCTCGGCCTCGATCACCTCCCCCTTGAGGAAGAACCGGTCGAGCAGCCTGCGGGCGACGCTCGGGCTCACGACCCGCTCCTCTCGGCATCGAGGTCCTCGATCCGGCGGCGGGCGTCCACGAAGATCTCCTGGATCCGCTCGACCACCCGTGGATCGCCGTGGGCGCGGGCAAGCGCTTTCACCGCGGCCTTGACCAGGCGCAGCGCGGGGCCGACGATCTCCGCCGCCTCGGGCTCGCGGAACATCCCCCACTCGCCCCGGCCCGCGGCCCGGCCCCACAGGCGCTCGATCTCCTCGGCCTTCTCGGCGGCCACCCGTCCGCCCTCGTCGGTGACGTGGTAGACCTTGCGGCCGTCCGTGGACTCGGCGCGGACGAGGCCCTCGTCCTCCAGCAGTTGCAGGGTCGGGTAGATGGAGCCGGCGCTCGGCTCGTAGGTGCCGTTGAAGCGGTCGGCGAGCCGGCCCATGAGCTGGTAACCGTGGCCGGGCGCCTCGGCGACCAGGGCGAGGATGGCCAGCCGCAGCTCACCCGGCCCGAAGAAGCGCCCCGTGGGGCCCATGCCGCCGACGCCTTGGTTGCGACGTGCGTTCATCATAGATCGGATGCTATATCGAACGATATATCGGAGTAAAGACGTACTATCTCGACTTTGCCGCTCAGCGGCGCGGATCCGGGCCCTCGGTGACACCCCACGTCTCCGCGAGCCGGCCGTCGTCGATGCGGAAGATCTCGATGAGCACGGGACGGGCATCACCCTGGGCGCCCATCCCCTCGACGGACGAGCGCACGGCCACCTTGTCACCGTCGATCAGGATGTCGTCGGCGACGACCCGCATCTCCGGGAACCGGGCGACGACCTGGACCCAGGCCGCCCGGCCCGCCTCGAACCCGGTGGCGCCGAGCGGATGGTTGCGGAAATCGGGGGTGAACAGCTCGGCGGCCTGGTCGAACCGCCGGGTGTTGAAACAGTCCTGCATCCGCCGCACCAGGGCGCCGGCTTCCTCGCGGGTGGTCATCAAAGGCCCTCCTCGTCCTCGGCCGGCCGGTCGGCCGACTAACCGGGGCATCGCCCCGCTTATCCGACGAGCATACGGGGCGGCGCCCCGGTTAAGCTAGGGCGGTGAGACGTCCAGCCACGGACCCGTGCCGGCCGAGCCGCCGGTGGATCCCATGACCGACCGGGAGCTGCGGGCCGACGCGCGCCGCAACCGCGAGCAGGTGCTGGCGACCGCGCAGCGGCTGTTCGCCGCCCAGGGCCTCGGCATCCCGCTCGACGAGATCGCCCGCCGCGCGGGGGTCGGCCCTGGCACCGTCCACCGGCACTTCCCCACCAAGCAGGCTCTCTACCTGGCCGTGGCGATCGACCAGATCAGGCGGCTGGTCGACGAAGGAGAGGCGCTCGCCGCCACGGACGATCCGGCCGCGCTGTTCACACTGCTGTCCCGGATGATGGCCTCGGGCGCGGAGAACGCGGCGGTGAAGAGCGCGCTCACGGCCGCCGAGTTCGACCTGCGCGACGCCGCTCCCGACGCCGCCGCCGGCCTCACGCACCAGGTCGCGCGGCTGCTCGATCGGGCTCGTCAGGCCGGCGTCGTACGTGACGACGTGACCGTCGATGAGGTGATGGCGATCGTCGCCGGCGCCTTCGCCGCGATCCGGCACGCCGGCGCGGACACCAGCCCCGAACGCTCCGCCCACCTCGCCCGGATCATCCTCGACGGGCTCCGGCCCCCATCCCGGCGGTAAGGCTCCACCCGCCGCCCGGCGGCGCCCGTCAGAGCGTGATGACGACCTTGCCCCTCGCGTGGCCCCCTTCGAAGTGAGCGATGGCTTCCGGGACCTCGCTCAGCGGGTGGGTCCGCTCGATGACGGGGGTGAGTTTGCCCGTCTCGACCAGCTCGCGCAGGGTGTCGAGGTCCGCGGCGTTCTCCTTGGTGACGAAGGTGACGAACGTGTGGCGAACGAACGGGGACATCGCCTTGAGGCGGATGAGGCGGCCCATCACCCCGAACCAGGGCCCGCCGCCGGTGCCGCTGTTGGGGATGAGGATCCCGTCGGGGGTGAGCGCGCGCCGCAGGTCGGCCACCGAACGGTTGCCCACGTTGTCGAGGATGAGGTGATATCGGCGGCCGGTGCGGGTGAAGTCCTCTTTGCCGTAGTCGATGACGTGGTCGGCGCCGAGCGAGCGGACCAGGTCGGCGTTCCCGCGGCTGCACACGCCCGTCACCTCGGCCCCGTACGCCTTGGCGAGCTGCACCGCGAACGTGCCGACGCCGCCCGAGGCCC
>NZ_BAAAMU010000145.1:0-24984 GCF_039529435.1 Nonomuraea maheshkhaliensis | reverse complement strand
ACCCCGCCACCAACACCCCCAGCGACGGCAACGTCACCGAGACCCGCTCCTACGCGAACGCCACCACCATCTCCACCACCAAGAACACCTACGACGACTACGGCCGCCCGCTGACCGCCACCGACGCCCCGCCGGACTGTAACCGCCTACCCGGGCCTGGACCGGGTCGAGATCACGCCACCGGTCGGCGGCAAGACGGCCACCGTCTCCGACGTCTTCGACCGCACGATCAAGACCGAGGAGTGGAAGGACGCCGCCACCCACCACGACACCACCTACACCTACAACGCCGCCGGCAACCTCTCCACGATCACCGATGCCAACGGCAACTCCCGTACGGCGAGCTACGACTGGCTTGGCCGCCGCACAGCCGCGAGCGACCGTGACTCGGGCAGTGCTTCCTACGGCTACGACGCCGTAGGAAGGCTCGCGTGGAGCATCGACGGTAACGGCACCAAGGTCTCGAACGTCTATGACGACCTCGGAAGGCGCACCAGCCAATGGCAGGGAGATCCGCAGAACGGGACGAAGCTCACCGAGTGGACCTACGACGAGGTCGCCAAGGGGTACCCGTCATCCTCGACGCGATACGTCGGTGGCAACGCGTACACGGAGAGGGTCCTGGCCCTGGACGGCTCCTACCGGGCCACTGCCACCAAGGTCACCATCCCTGCCTCTGAAGGAGCCCTCGCGGGCGACTATGAGTTCACCGCCAAATATGACGTGGCGGGGCACCTGGTAGAGCAAGGGGCACCTGGCAAGGGCGATCTCCCGGCTGAGAAGCTCGCCCTCGGTTACACCGATCTGGGTCTGCCCAGCAGCCTGACGTCCGACTACGCGAGCGGGACCACCTACGTCAAGGAGAGCGTTTACTCGGCGACCGCTCGGCTCAACGAGCGCGAATACGGCGCCAACTCCCAGGTCAGGCGCACGTTCACCTGGGATGAAGGTACCGGCTGGCTCAACCGCCTCACCACCACCTCCGGCTCGCAGGTCGCCCAGGACGACAACTTCACCTACAGCAAGGGCGGCCAGATAAGCACGATCAAGGACGCGACTTCCGGGCAGGCGGAGTGCTTCGGCTATGACGGCCTGAACCGGCTGACCTCCGCCTACACCACGACCGGCGCCTCCTGCGCCGCGTCCGCCGACAACCAGGGGCCTGACCCCTACAGCCAGTCCTTCGCCTACGACGCCGTCGGGAACATGACCTCCGCCAGCGACAACGGCGTGACCTCCACCTATGGCTACCCGCCCGCCGGAGCATCGTCCGTACGGCCCAACGCCGTCACTTCGATCACCGACCCCGGCGGGACCGACACGTACGGCTACGACGACGCCGGCCAGCTCGTCACCCGCACCGTGGACAACAAGCAGGCCACCTTCACCTGGGACTCCCTCGGCCAGATGGAAAAGGCCACAGTCGATGGCGCTGAGACGTCCATGGTCTACGACGCTGAAGGTGAGCGGCTGATTCGGCGTGACCCTGACGGCTCGTCCACCCTGTACCTAGGGACGATGGAGATCCGCGCCGTTGGCGGAGTCGCCCAGGCCACCCGCTACTACTCGGGTCCCGACGGCACGGTGGTCGCGATGCGGACCGCCGCAGGTGTGAAGTGGATGGCCTCCGGGTTGCACGGTTCGACCCAACTCGCCATCGACGACGCCACCGGCCAGGTCGCCCGGGAGAGGTATCGCCCGTACGGGCAGCGCCGCGGCCAGGACGATCTGCTGTTCACCGACCGCGGCTTCCTCGGCAAGACCGAGGACGAATCAACCGGCCTCGACTACCTGTCGGCCCGATACTACGACCCGAGAATCGGCAAGTTCGTCTCCACCGATCCCTTGCTCGACCTGTCCAAACCGCAATGGAGCAACCCTTACTCCTACGCCGGGAACAACCCGATCGGCGCCTCCGACCCCTCGGGGCTGAAGGTCATCGACGATGTCGGGCCGGTCGACGCGTGCGCCAAGCCCAAGAGCGCGGCCTGCAAAGTGCAGCGCAAACGTCAGGCCGAAGCCGAGGCCAGAGCGGCCCAGGGCGAGGTGGACCGTCAGCTCAAGGCACTGATCGACTCTGTGATGGCCCTGGCGAAGATCGCGGCCGACGAGCTCGGCATCACCGCTGGCATCAAGTGCTTCGCCAGCGGGGACCTGGGCGCCTGTGGCGAGACTGCGCTCAACATCCTGGGTTCGCTCGCGGGCGGTCTCGCAGGCAAGCTCGCTGCGAAGTACGCCCTGCCATGGAAGTGGAAGAAGGCGTACGAGCTCGGCAAGAGAGTCTGGAAACACGCCGGCGACGCCATCAGCGCCTTCAAGAACTGGCTCGCGGCGAAGGACCGGCTCAAGCTCGCCGCGAGAAAGGTGCAGAGCGCGACCGAGGCGCTGGGGGTGGGCAAGTCCTGCCCGATAGGCCGGAAGAACAGCTTCACGCCCGGAACCCTGGTGGTGATGGCCGACGGATCCCGGAAACCGATCGAAGAGGTAGCCACTGGCGACATGGTCCTCGCCACCGATCCCAAGTCCGGTCAGACGCGGGCGGAGCGGGTCATCGCGGTGATCGCCGGCAAGGGCGCCAAGAACCTCGTCCAGGTCACGGTCGACACGGACGGCGAGCGCGGTGACGGCATGGGTGTGGTCGTCGCCACCAGCGAGCACCCCTTCTGGTCACCGGACCAGCGCGCATGGGTCGAGGCGGGGGATCTGTCGGCCGGCTCGTGGCTGCGTACCAGCGCCGGTACGTACGTGCAGGTGAGCGCCATCGCCAAGAGTTCCAGCAGCGATCAGCGTGTCTACAACCTGGATGTCGCCGGCTCCTCCACCTACCACGTGGCCGTCGGAGGCGCCGACGCACTCGTCCACAACGACGATCTTTGCGGTATCGACAACCTCGCCCATGGCAAGATGCTTTACCACACTATCGACACGCCTCAAGGCAAGATCGAGATATTGGCTACGGTAAGTATCGAAAATGGGCAGGTGACCTTGTCGGACATCGCGATCTTCGGCACGACGGGTGACATGGCACGTGGATCGCTCGGAACGGGAGGCGCGGGTCTCTTGCTCCGTGAAGTACGCAAGGTCCTTCTTCCGGCGCTGGGCGCTCAGGGATTCAAGTCCCTGCGCGTTCGCGGAGTACGCGTCACGGGCCCGGTCGGGCACCGGCCGGATCTCGAATTCAAGGTGCCGGGCGCAGACAGCTAGGCGAAGAGAATGCTCTCCAAGGAACAGCATGCCGAATTCCTCGCGAACGCGAAGAAGGAATTGGAGGCGGGCGTCGATGTCAACGTGCTGATCGGGTCCATGAGAAGGAACGGGTTCACGCCGGTCGATTGCATCCGCGGGGTCATTGACCTGCTGGGCTGCTCGCTGGCGGAAGCGACGGAGAAGGTCGCCTCCAGCCCGGCGTGGTCCGACTTGCACAGACGGGCCGGGGACGGGACCGTGTCCTGATCCTGGCCACGTCGCATCCCATCGCATCGCATCGCATCGCCGAGCGGGTTGACGACGAGGGTGACGATTTCCGAAAATCGTCACCCTCGTCTCTCGTTGCCCGCAGGCCGCTATGGTCGGTTTCCCGAAACGAAGCACGTGCAGAGCGATCTGTACCTCGACGGGAGCGTCACGTTGGGTGGGTGCCTCAAAAGTGCCACGGAGGCACCCACCAGCAGTGGTCCTGAGCGTCACGCTGGCCGCGGTGGAAGCGCAGCTGCCCACCTGCGTCCCGGTCTTTGGCGATACCCAGCAGCTCGTCCGCGGCCTCCAACAGGTCCTCGGGGCACACCAGGGTCTCCAAGAAAGTCGGAGCGGTTCAGTTCCGCCGATGCTGCCGACCTCTGCCGCTCGCCATCTATCGAGATCCACCAGCCCAGGACCAAACCGACAGGACCACCCGCAAGACCAACCAGGATGCCTACACGATCAAGGTTGACGCCACTCAGTTCGCCGAAGAAGCAGATCGCGCCGCCGAGCACGCTTGGTGCCCCGGCGGCAATCGCGAGTTTCATCCAGCGTGGCATCCCGCTACACCTCACCGAACCAGGGGATGGTCGTGTGTAGTTAGCATCACCGTATCGACGAGGCCGCTCTCAGACAGAACATTTCCGACGACCTCCTCCAGCAGCCCTGCGGGGTTGCTGATCGGCTGCGAGCCGACGGCGGCATCGCCTGGTGAACGCCCACCTCGGTGCCAGCCTCAGGCTGAACAGCGCCAGACTGGACCGCCGCGTCGTGACACCGAGCAGTGGAGGACTTGGCCGTAAGCGGCGGCGTCTGGTGCATGGAAGGGTTCGCGGCCACTGGCGAGATTCACCTGGTCGGCGCTCGGCTGGATGCGAATTCGTGCCTGACGGGCGCGGACCGCGTAATGAGGATTGGTCCTTGCCTGACACGCGACCGCGCGTCCATCGGCTTGCTCGGGCTTCGATCTGGGCCAGCAGTCGGCGTTCACCCCAGGAGGAGCGACGCCGTGGCTCTCTTGCGGGCTGATCGCGGCTGGCTGGGTGCTGGCGACCACCATTGTCGCCGGAGCGGCCACGTACTGGGCCGGTGAGTGTGGACTTCAAGCGGAGTTACGCACATATTTGGCACGATCAGGCTGGCTGTGTTCGACCCATGCCGCGCGGCTGGAAGCGGGTACCGGCGAACGTGGCGACCTAAAATGCGGTCCGACCTGGGGAAACATCATCAAGATCATCCCGCGTATATCCCCTGATCATGGTCTTACGGTTGCATGCGGGCACTGCCTGCTGCCTACGAAGGACACAAAACAAAAGACCTGCGGCTGTGAAACCGCAGGTCAGGGGCCTGAAATGGCGATCTAGGTGAGTGCCCCCGGCAGGATTCGAACCTGCGGCACCCGCTTTAGGAGAGCTCGAGTCGAACGGCGTCCGGTTTCTCTATCAACGGGGCCATAGGTGATGATTGCTCGGCCTGCATTGGCTCCTCAGCAAGGACCTCCCAATGTCCATTGCTGGGCGGGTGTTTGCACTGGTGGAAGCGGTACTCCGAGTGGGAGTCTTGCAAGGCGGTCCCGCTCGTCAGATGCGGGTGTCTTCGAAGATAGTGCTGCTGCGGCTGGCTCAGCCGGCGGTGGCCTTGGCGTAGCGGAACACCTCGGGTGGAAGCGGATGATGCAGGCGCCACACGAAGCGGACAGGCCGCTCGCCCTCGTGGCTCACGTACCGCATCGGCCCCGCGTACGTGTACGGTGGCGCGCCCAGTCCTTCGTCACGCTTGGACTGCCTGATGAGCAGGTGAACGGTGGACTCGCCACTCAGGTAGCGGCGGGCGGTGGCGGTCGAGGTGCGCAGGGTGCTCTGCGACTCCCACTGGAACAGGTTCTCGCTGATCGCCCGGTCGTGGTAGAGCGTGGTGGGGGAGTAGTGGTCCTCGGACTTGTCGATGGTGACGAAGAACAGGTCCGCCCGGTGCTCCGGTACGTACTTGACCCCTTCCCGCATGTGGGCGGGCCGGTCGATGCCGAACGCGGCCAGTACCTCGTTCTTGCTGTAGCGGGCGTGCACATGCAGCGGCACCACGGCGTCCAGCGTCGGGGCCACGTGGCGCAGGCCCGAGCGGAGCAGGTTCGCCAGCTCTCCCAACTCGGTCGCGCGGGCTCCGGTGAGGTGGGCGAGTCGGGCCTCCATCCCGGAAACGGGCTCGGTGCCGCCCCACAACATGGCGTCCAGCATGGCCAGCAGGCGTTGCTCGCGCGGGGAGCGCGGCACTCGCCCGGCGAGCACGCCGGTCAGGAAGGTGAGCCGCTCGACGTCGTCGATGTGCAGCATCCGGCCGAAGGCCCGGCCGAGACTCTCATCGCCCGGGGCGGCGTCGAACCCGGCGGCGTGCCGGAGTGAGGCCCAGCCCTGGCGGCGCCGGTAAAGGTCCTCCACGTCCAGCCCGGTTTCCCGCAGGAAGGTGAGCAGGTCGACGTCGCCGAGGTCGCGCAGCTCACGTGCCAGGTCCCGCCAGTTCAGGCTGAGCGCCTGCCGGACGTTGTCGAGGACGAGCCGGCGTACGTCGCGGTCCAGGTCGATGACGCAGCCGGCGGGCAGCGTCGGGAAGCCCTGCTCGATCTCCCTGGCGATGCCGGTACGGCTGGCGCCGGTCAGCGCTCGGTAACGGCGGTCGAAGCGGAACTGTTTGTGCTGGTGGCCGACGAAGTCGAGCACGGTCAGGCAGGGCTTGTCGTCGGCCAGCCGCAGGCCGCGGCCGAGCTGCTGGAGGAAGACGGTGGCGCTGTCGGTGGGCCGCAGGAACAGCACGGTGTCGATCTCCGGGACATCGACGCCTTCGTTGAAGAGGTCGACGGTGAACACTGCGTTGATCTTGCGCTCGCGCAGGTCGCGCAGGGCCTGGTCGCGCTCATCACGCGAGCTGTTCGTGGTGACGGCGACGGACGGGAGCCCGGCCCGCGTGAAGCGGTCGGCCATGAAGCGGGCGTGGTCGATGCTCACGCAGAAGCCGAGGGCCCGCATCCGCCCAACATCGCCTACTTTGCGGTGCAACGTCTCCAGGACCACGGCGGCGCGGCGATCGTTGCCCGTGTAGACGTTCGAGAGCTGGCCGACGTCATATCCCTGGCCCCGGCGCCAGCCAATCTGGCGCAGGTCGGTGCCGTCGTGCACCCCGAAATACTGGAACGGGGCCAGCAGCCCCCGCTCCAGCGCCTCCCACAGGCGCAGCTCGGCGGCGATCCGGCCGCCGAACCAGTGCTTGATGTCCTGCCCGTCGGCACGCTCGGGGGTCGCAGTCAGGCCCAGGAGCACCTTTGGCCGCACCCCGGACAGCAGCTTGCGATAGGTGGCGGCCTCGGCATGATGGAACTCGTCCACGATCACCATGTCGAATCGGTCCGGCTCCGCCAGCGAACTGGCTTGCAGGGTCTGGATCGAGGCGAACACGTGCCGCCACTGCTCGGGCCGGGCGCCGTCCACGTACAACTCGCCGAACGTCTCGTCTCGCAGCACCTGCCGGAACGTGAGCAGGCTCTGCCGCAGAATCTCCTTGCGGTGGGCGACGAACAGCACCGACTCCGCCTGCCTGGCCATCCGCAGCCGCCGGTAGTCGAGCGCGGCGACCACGGTCTTGCCGGTGCCGGTGGCCATGACGACGAGATTGTGCCAACGGTCGTGGATTTGCCGTTCGGCGTCGAGCTCGTCGAGGATCTCGCGCTGGTAGGAGTACGGGCGGACGTCCACGTGCGCGAAGTCGAGCACGACCGCGCGGCCACCGGTCCGCTCCGCGGACAGGGCGCGGTCGAGCCGCCCGGCGTCGTGCGCCGGGTCGTAGGGCTCGAACGACGGATCGCCCCAGTAGTCGTCGAACGTGGCGGCGAACGTGTCGATCAGGTGCGGCTGCTCGGCCTGGGCGAGCCGGACGTTCCACTCCAGTCCGTGGCTGAGCGCGGTGCGCGACAGGTTGGACGAGCCCACGTAGGCGGTCGAAAGCCCGTTGTGCCGGTGGAACAGCCAGGCCTTCGCGTGGAGCCTGGTCATCCGGGTGTCGTAGGAGACGCGGATCTCGGCGCCCATCGCCGCCAGCCGGTCCAGGGCCAGGCGGTCGGTGGCGCCGATGTAGGTGGTGGTCACCACCCTCAGCCGGCCGCCCCGCTGGAGGAACTCCTCGATCGCCTCCGCCAGCACCCGTACACCGTTCCACTTGACGAACGCGCACAGCAGATCGACATGGTCGGCGGAGGCCAGCTCTCGCTTGAGCTCATGGCCGATCTCTGGCTGCCCGCGCCCGTTGACCAGCAGCGCACTGCCGGTGAGGGGGACCGCCGGTCGCGGTGGAAAACCCACCTGCCCACCCGCGTCCCGGCCCTTGGCGATGCCCAGCAGCTCTTCCGCGGCCTCCACCATTTCCTCGGGAGAGGCGGCCTCGGGTACCAGGTCGCCGAGGAGTTCGGCGACCCGATTGACGATCTCCACCTGCCGGGCCAGTCGCACCGCGTTGTTCTCGCCCCGTACCGAGCGCAGGGCCCGCCGGGTGAGTGCGGCGAGGTGTCGGGCCAGAGTTTCGTGGGAGTCTGCGACGTCCAGGGAACGCCGGTCGATCAGGTCTCCATCAGACACCGCACGCAGCAGGCCATCCAGCTCACGGGTGACCAGATGTTGATAGACGCCCGGCTGAAGATCGCTCACCCGGCGACTATAGGGCGCGGCTGGACATCGCGAAATACTTATGCCGGGACCGAAAGGATCGTCCTACACTGGCCGATCGTGGACTGGATCGAGCGGGTCTCCGAGATCCGGCGCTGGAGCAGGGGCGGCGAGCGCGCCCCGCACAAGCCGCTCCTCCTCCTGTACGCCCTGGGCCACTTCCAGCGGCACGGCAACGGCCTCATCCCGTTCAGCACCGCCGAGGCCGAGCTGAAGAAGCTGCTCAAGGAGTACGGCCCGCCCCGCGACACCAGCCCGGGCTACCCGTTTCACCATCTGACGAACGACGGCCTCTGGCTGGTCGAGACCCGTCACGGCCCCGCTAGCCCGGGCCCGGAACTGGGCCGCCTGCGCGAGAGCCAGGCCGCCGGCCGGCTGCATCCCGATTTGGCCCGCGCGCTGGCGGAGGAGCCCGGCCTGCTGGGGCGGATGGCCCGCTACCTCCTGGACGCCAACTTCGCGCCGTCCCTGCACACCGACCTGTGCCTGCTGGCCGGCCTGGACCTGGAGACGCTGGAAACCCTCACGGAGATCAAGAAGCAGCGCGACCGGGGTTTCCGTGACCGGGTGCTCATGGCGTACGAGTACTGCTGCGCGTTCTGCTCCTACGACGGCTGGCTGGACGGCGCGGCGGTGGGGCTGGACGCCGCGCACGTGCGGTGGTGGGCCTTCGACGGGCCCGACGACGTGGCGAACGGGCTGTGCCTGTGCGCCATCCACCACAAACTGTTCGACAAGGGCGTCCTCGGACTGACCGCGGAGCGCACCATCGCCGTCTCGGCCCGGTTCGTCGGCCGTTCGCAGTCGTCCCGGGACATGGTGCTCTCCCTGGCGTCCAGGCCCGCCCAACAGCCCCAGCCTGGCCTGGACGAAGTCAAGCAGGACCACATCGACTGGCACAACCACCAGGTGTTCCGCACGCCCGCCCGAGGTTAAGGTCACTGGCTGCAGGATCAGGACGCGCAGTCGGCCGACTCACGAGCCGAACGTCCGCGACGCCTGACACCAAATTGTCGCAATGGCGGCGTACCGTCACTGGCATGCCCGCCTAGGAACGCTGTGCAAGCGGACAGGCGTCATGCGAGGGGATGGCGAAGCTAACCGCGCCGCTACTTTTTGTCAGTTTGACAAAAACCTAGAGTCGGGCGCATGAGCGACGATCGATGGGAGCCGCCCGCCATCTTGCTCGCCGTTGACCTGGTGATCCTCACCTTGCGCGATTCGCGCCTCCACGTGCTGCTCGTCGAGCGCGGCATCGAGCCGTACAAGGGCGCCCAGGCGCTGCCGGGCGGCTTCCTGCAACACTCACAAGAAAGTCTCCTCTTCGCGGCTCATCGGGAACTGGCGGAGGAGACCGACCTGAATGTCGAGACACTCCGGCTGGAACAACTCGGTGTCTACGACGACCCAGGGCGAGACCCTCGCGGCCGGGTGGTGAGCGTCGCCTTCCTGGCCATCGCCCCAAGACTGCCCGAGCCGACTGCGGGGACCGATGCCGCCGACGCCACTTGGCAGCCCACCGATCGGGTGCTCTCCGGTGAGCTGGACCTCGCCTTCGATCACCGGCGCATTGTCACCGATGGCGTCGAGCGTGCCCGCGCCAAGCTCGAGCACTCCGCACTCGCCACGGCCTTCTGTGGGCCGACGTTCACGATCACCGATCTTCAGGACGTGTACGAGGCGGTGTGGGGGATGCCGCTCGATCCCCGGAACTTCTACCGGAAGATCAAGAAAACCGATGGCTTCATCCACCCTGCCGGTTCGGCGCGCAAGGCCGCGACCGGACGACCGGCTCGGCTGTTCCGGGCGGGCCCGCGCGAGGCCCTGTACCCCCCGATGATCCGGCCCGCCGACAACTCGCCGAACGGAAAGGAGCAGGCGCAGTGAGCCCTGTTGTGATCCTCACCGCACTCGACCTGGAATACCAGGCGGTCCGGGAGAAGCTGGCCGGCCTGCGGCTGCACCGGCACTCCCAAGGCACCCTCTTCGAGGTGGGCCGACTGGCAGATGGCCGGTGCCAGGTGGTCCTGGCGCACGTCGGCAAGGGCAACCTGTCCGCGGCGGTGCTGGCGGAACGCGCCATCGCCGAGTTCCGGCCTGCCGCGCTACTCTTCGTCGGCGTGGCCGGCGCGCTGCACACGCACATTGCGCTCGGCGACGTCGTGGTAGCCACGCACGTGTACGCCTTCCACGGCGGCACCAGCCAGGACGACGGGTTCAAGAGCCGTCCCCGGGTCTGGGAGACCTCGCACGCCGCCGACCAGATCGCCCAGCACCTGCACCGCACTGGCGCCTGGGCCGGGGACCTTGATCCCCGACCGCAGGTGCACTTCGGGCCTATCGCCGCGGGGGAGGTGGTGCTGAACTCCCGGCTCTCCGAGCACGCCCACTGGATTCGGGAGCACTACAACGACGCGCGGGCGATCGAGATGGAAGGCGCCGGCGTGGCCCAGGCCGGTCACCTGAATCGGGCGCTGCCGGTGGTCGTCATCCGGGGCATCAGCGACCGGGCCGACGGCACCAAGGAAGCCACGGACCGCGAGCAGTGGCAGCCGCGCGCCGTCGCCAACGCAGCCGCGTTCGCCGCGGCTCTGGCCGAGGAGTTGTCCACCGAGGAACCCACGACAAGGAGCTCTGCCATGCCCGACACGAACACGAACGTCGCCAAGGGAAACGCGCACGTGGGAGTGCAGGCCGGCATCGTGCACGGCGGCGTTTGGATCACTCCGGAAGCGTCCAGGCAGGCGGACCTGCCGGAGGCGCTGGCGGGGTTCCGCTCCCGGCTCTGGCAGGCGTGGGCGGACGGATATCTGGACGAGGCGACGTACAAGGCGGCGGAGACGGAGCTCGGTACGGCCGACCAGGCACTGGAGAGCGAGACATCGGATCGCAAGAACGCGCTGACGCTGGCGCTGAAGAAGCTGCGCGGGCTCGTCGGTGACGTGGCCGCGCTGGCGGCGGAGCTCACCGCGATCATCGCCCTAGCCCAATCCCTGTCATGACAGAGCCAGGGCACCATGTCGAGAACGTGGCCACGGACTCCCACATCGCAGTGCAGGCGGGCACGGTGCACAACGTCACCGTCTACGAGAGGGATCCGCAGGATTCTCCCGAGACCACGTTCCGCAAGGGAGTCTCGTTCCTGAAAGGCCGGATGTCGGGGCCGGCCCGGCGGCTGATCAGTGACGCCATGGTCGGCTACGCCACCAACGAGGTCTACTTCTACTGGTTGCTCGCCATGGTGAGCCGCCGGACGCGGCACGAGCTCACCAAGGACGAGACCGGCCGACTGCGAGACAGGCACGCCACCATGCAGCTGCGGGGCGAGGATCCATGGCGGGAGGGCGTGCGCATCATCGATCGCCTCCTGGAGTCGGCGGGCAAAGCGGAGGACGACATCCGCGTCGTGGTCAAGGACCTCGACGCGCTCCGCGAACCGCAACGCAGCCTGATCCTGGAGCACCTGGAGCTGTACCTCGACGGCCCCATCGAGGACCATCTGTGGCACCGGGCGCTGTCTCAGGCCAAGGCGGATCAGATGGCCGAGCGACGCGAGGACCGGATCTGGAAGTTCTTCCACCCGTTACCGGCCAGGCCTCTGCTGCGGGAGCCTCAGCCACCTGACACACCGGCGACATGCTGGGCCCGAGCGGTCATATCGGCAGTCGTCCTGGTCGCGGCGACAGCCAATCTGGGCTATCTGATCCTGCAGAGCGGCCGTGCGCTTCTGCTGGCCGCCTACGTGCTGGGCCTCGCCGGCGCCTCGGTCGGCGTGCGGGACACCGCGCGCTGGCGCCACCGCGTCGTACGCCGCCGTGCCAAGGACAGGGAGTACCGGGTACGCAGAACGGAGATTGAGCGCGTAGCCGTCGGCCGCCGCACCAAGAAGGCCCCGAAACGCAAGACCAAGGTGGAGCGGGGCAATTTCGTGAAGAGGGCCGAGCACCGGATCGACCACTATTTCGCCAAGTACGTTCCTCCCGGCATGGACCGCGACCAGTGGGAAGCCGAAACGGAAGGCATACGCCGGAGCCTGCGCGATGAGCTCACGGAGGTCTACGGCGAGACCCGAGTCGGAGTCGAGAAGATCGCATGGCTCATCCGGCACCGGGCAGGCAAGGCCGCCACGCGCCGCAGGAAAGGCACGCTGTGGAGCTACCGCCGGGAACTTGCCACTCCCCTCGGGACGAAAGTGCGGGCGACACTCGGACTGCTCACCCTCGCAGGTGCAGGCGGCTGGGCCGCTGCCGGCATCGTGCCGGTCGAGCCTCTGCCTGCGATCGGCACGATTCTCCTGCTACTGATCGCCGGATGGTTCTGCGCCCGCACCTGGCTGCGCATCGTCCTGGAGCGTCGCCGGTACGCCGCGGACCGGGCTGAGAGCCTCTCGGCCTACCGGGGTGATCTCGAGGCGCTGGCCAGGTGGCGAGCGAGGCTGGAGGACAAGCCTGATGACGAGGAAATGGCAGCCTGGTTGGACTGCGACCGCAAAGTGCTCCTGGAGGAGGCATTACGGCATTACAGGCTGACCATGAGCGGTGTCATCGCGCACGCCTTCATCGAGGCTCCCGCCCGGGGGAGCGAACGCGCACGGCTGCGTGGAGGTCCGTGGCGCTACAAGAAGTACCAGCTCCTGGTCTTCCTCGTCACTGAGGAAGGGGTGCGCCAGTTCACCGTCACCCTCGACTTCTTGAAAGGCACCTTCCATGACCGGCAGCGGCTCAACTACCGCTTCGAAGCGGTCGCGTCCGTAAGCGTCAAGCAGTCGGACGACGGCGGGCGCGATTTCCAGCTCGCGCTCGTCAACGGAAATGAGATCAGTGTCGAGGTGAACTCGGGGGTGGAAGAACTACAGCAGGGAGAGCGCCCCGGAGCGGTGTCCGAAGTGTCGCTGGACGCCGCAGGACTGCCTCACACCCTTCATGTCCTGGAAGCGATCGCCGCCGAAGGAAAGAAATGGGTCGATCAGCGGGAGCTACGCACGGGGAACCTCTCGGCCGCTTTGGACGATCCCGAATAGGCGAGCTCAAGCACTCGTGCGTGCGGCTTCCTTGGACAGTGACCTGGTGCTTATAAGGCCTGGAACTCCGTCGGTGTCCTGGCTACTCTGCAACAGAGTGTGGTGATCGGTTGCGAAGCGTCACTGGAGGAGCTGGAGGTCCAGTGGAACAGCGTGACGCGCAAAGCCTTGCCGACATCCTGTCGGTTGCGCCATGGATGGAGCTCGAAACGTATGCAAACCACCTGCGGGATCGGGTGGATGCGGCCGTTCTCGCCTCGCACGGGCGGCGGGAGCAGCTCCGTGCCGAGATATTGGCGGAGAATCCAGATTTAAGCGCCCAGATTCGCCGTCCGTCGCCCGAGATCATGCACTGGGCCAAGCGTCTCCTGTGTACTGGGATCGTCGCCGCCTCCGATGGGACGCTTGCCGCCGTACCCCTCTTGAGCGGTACGAAGGTCCAGGTGGGCGTGGTGATCGTCACCAACACCGGCGAGTCCGTGGGGCTGGTGACGAGGGTTTTCGAGCATGAGCTGACCACCACCGGCGACACGGCCAGGGAGTTTTTCGACAATCTCCGCAAGGTGCACGGCGCCTCGAACCTGGCCAGCCGCGCCCTCATGCTCTTTGGCGAACGCAAGCTCCTGCTCGCGCAGAAGGCCGACTGGCGGATGATCCATGGGGAACTGGTTCCCTTCGAACTCCGTACGGGCGTGGGACATCCGCGGGAGAACCTGCCGCCTGTCTTCGAGCTCGTCCGCCACTACATCAAGGACCAACGGTTCATCGCGGTCAGTGAAAGCCCCGAGGACCTCGACGTACTCAACGCTGGCATCGTCCTGGAGCCGGGAGAGTTCATCGAGTTGCGCACACTGGCCGACGACCTCACCGGTTTCCTGGACGGCGATGAGAGAGCGGGGACGACCAAGGCGGGTTTCAACAACCTGGACCGTGCGAGGTTCCGGGCCTTCATCGCGGAGGTGGGGCCGGAAGTCACCATTCTGCTGATCAAGGCCGGGCATCGTCCGTTTCTTCTGGAATGCCACCGGGAGCGGGTCGAGGAGGCAGCGGCGCTCTTTCTCTGCGACGCGCTCTGGACGAGAGGTCTGCCGGACACCGGCGCGCCCATGACCGCGCGCGGTTTTCCCTTTCACATCGACCTCGCCGACAACGTGGCCCGCACGATGTTCAAGGGCGGGGAGTTCCGGACGTTCATCGAAACGCGCTTGATGGAACTCGGGGTGGAGCACGGACTCACCGATCTGGACCCACGGAGGACACGAGGATGAGCTCGGACACCGAGGTCGAAGCCGAAGCCGAAGAACCGCTGGAAGAGTCGGAACACCAGCACGACGCGCCTGCCCCCGCAGAACAGGGGATACCCGCCGAAGACCTCGAGGCTGCCGAGGCCAGTCTCGCCCGATCGCTGATCACGCTCGGTTTCATCGCCTTCGATGGACCGGGGACGGACAACACCAGCAGCGGCGTCATGGTCTCCGAGCAACTGCGCCGCCATTTCCGCCGCGACGCCTACGTGGGCGTCAACGACACCGAACAAGGCATCACCTTCCTCGGACGCGTCGTCGAAGGCCCTTTCCACAGCCCGCACGAGATCGGCTCCGACTCGGCCATCAGCCGCACCACCCTGCTCCATCCAGAACGCACCCAGTTCCGGCCCACCTATTACGCCGCCGGCACGATCGAGATTCTCGGCGAGGTCACCCCGGCGGAGAACGTTCTCCCCACCTCGACCCGCCCCCGGCCGTACTCCCAGGTGTTCATCTATCCCAGCGACCGGCTACGCCGGATGCTCGGCATCGAAGGCGACATGCAACTGGGCTCGCTGCTCGGCTACGACGACGTGCGAGTCGAGGCGGATTCTGCGAACAAGGGGTTCCTGCCGCGAAACGCCGGCATCTTCGGCACCGTGGGATCGGGCAAGTCCAACACCACTCAGGTCCTGATGGAAGAAGCCATCCGCGCAGGGTGGGCGGTCGTCGCCATTGACGTCGAGGGCGAGTACGTACGGATGGACCAGGGAAACGACGAGCCGCACCTCGCGCGCCTGCTGGAAGACCGCTTCGACGAGCGGCGTCCCCGCGGCATCCCGGACTTCCGGGTGTACGTGCCGAACGCCGGCATGACAGACGCTCCCGACCCGCTGCCCTTCAAGGTGCCGATCGCCGATGTGCCCGAGGAAATCGTCGCCGACGTCCTCGAATTCACCGAACCCCAGGTGAGAATGTGGGGCGCCATCACGGGCCAGGCCCGGCGCAACGCGGAGACGGCTTCCCGTCCGGGCAGGATGGGAGCCCTCGCCGCTCCCGCGCCGCCTTCTCCTGCCCGCCCGTACGATCTCAGCGACCTGATCGACGGCTTGCAGGAGGACCCGGCCACGGGCGGCATGCCCCTGCTCTCGCCGAAAATCCCTTCAACGGAGAAAGCCACCGCGTCCACCCTGCGGAACAAGCTGTACAAGCTCGGCAGGTCCGAGATGCTCGACTGGCGCCCCACCAGGAACACCCCGTACCTGGACGTGGACGAGCTACTCGTCGAGCGGCGCTTGAGCGTCTTCGACGTAAGCGAGACCAACGACAGCGCCCGCAACATCGCCATCTCCTTCCTGCTGCAGGCCCTGTTCGACCGGGTGATCGCGGTCGCTCGCGGCGAACCCATCGGCAAGGACGGCCGGCCGCGGCCGCCAGTGTTGGTGGTGATCGAAGAGGTGCACACGTTCGTCTCCCGAGCCAGTGCGGGCAGGATGCGCGCGGTCCTGGACCAGCTGCAGGTCATCAGCCGTCGTGGACGCAAGCGCTGGATGGGCCTGGTGCTGGTGTCACAACAGCCCGGGCATGTGCCCGAGGAGTTGTTCGAGCTGGCGAACACGCGGTTCATCCATCAGCTCAAGTCGGCCGGCAACCTCGCCCCCGTACGTGCCACCACGGGCGGGGTACACGAGGCGCTGTGGTCGACGGTTCCCGCGCTGGGGCAGGGGCAATGCCTGCTAACCGGCTCGATGTTCCGCAACCCCGTCTTTATACAAATACGTCCAGCCCGCTCCCGCCGCATGCATACAGCATGACGAAACTGCCCAGTGCTTCTCCGGCTCTCGTTGCCTGCAACGGCAAGGACGGTTACGGCGGTTTCACCCTGGAGCACATGGCCCCCGGCCACCTGCGGCTACTGGTGCACGGCCACGGACAGAAGACATCAACGCCATCGAACACGGCGCGCGCCAGAGACTCCGCCTATCCCCAGGGCACATCATCCAGGGATGTTCGTCAGATTGTTCGGCCTACGTGCGCAGGTACCTGGTCGAGGTGCCACTCGAGAGTCTCGGGATGGGGCCCTGCTGTGACCGGGCGGATGTGGGCCGCCTACAGGACCGGTCGGATCCTGTCACCGCTGATCGTGATCGGCGTCGTAGGCGTGCAGGACCACGGCCTGAAAGGCCTGCTGGCCGAGCCTGCGAGAGGCCAGCGGTGGATCCCCATAGATCGCCGCGTCATGGTGCCACGGTTCGGACAGGTCGATGTTGACGCCAGCCGAGCCGGCGCAGCGTGGCGCCCGAGGTTGACGAGCATAGCGACTCTGTCGTGGCCGTTCTCGACGATGGCCAGGCCCTGCTCGCACGCCTCCATCGCCTCCTTCGGCAGGCCCGCGTCGCGGTAGGCGGTCGCCAGGTTGTCCAGGACGCCCACTCGCGCTTGCGGACCCCGAGGGCGTGAGCGGCGTCCACAGCGGTCTGGCTCGCCTCGATTCAGTCGTAATGGAGCGCGGCGTCGTTTCGCACGCCCTGCGCTGCGAGCGGGAGGCGTTCGCCGCCCAGGCTCGAGCGGCCCGTGAGGGAACCGAGGCCGTGTGCGGTGTGGTCACGAGGGAGTGTAAGAAGAACGCATTTCTAGTTAAGTAGCTGCGCTGTCATCACATAACGGTTCATTCGTGCGCTACTCATCCTACTTTCGGTCTGATTACCTTACAGACCTTGCGGTACGCCGCTTCGTATCCGTCGAAATAGCCAAGGTAACGCTGTACGGTCTCCCGGGGCTCCTTTTGTCGTTCATAATAGGCGCGAGGTCTCCACCAAAGTGGTTGTCTACAGTTGCGATCAGCGGCGTCGCTGAGACCTTGCTCGTGTCCTTCCATGTACCCGTCATCGTACGGATCTGCCGTGACTGAATTGTAGGCCTCGACTCCTGCGGCTTGGAGGAGACTATCGACAGGACTGCGAGAATGGGCCATTTGGGTGGATGGAACTATGACGGAAGCCAGGAGTGCAACCGGGCCAAATATTGTCAGATAGCGACTGTTCATTGCGTCGCTCCTCCCTGCTCGGCCAGGTCTGAGCTGATGAGATCGAGGATTGCAGCCACCAGTCCAGTCCTGGCCTTGGGAGTCACTGTCGGACTGGAGAAAGTTGGCGGCCTACTGGATCCTGCATTCCAGCCTACTGCGGCGGTGGCTATACCCTAAAGGGTTGTAAGTCTATCCGGAACCCGGTCTCCTTGGCTGGCTTGTAGCTCGGGCTGCGATGCAACCGCGCTGTAAACGGTAGGCCCTTGATGCCTTCAACACGCTTACTCGCCTCGCTGGCACCCGCCGATTCTTCCCCAAAAGAAATTTCGCGAACTAGCGAGGTGTGCAGAACTTTTGCATACCCTCGTCGAATCCCTTGTAATATCCGTCTCTGTACCCGTAGAAGTATCCTTGGCTGTAGGCGTTACCTTCCTCCAACTTAGGCCACGGCTTGTTGCTACCGGCGCAGTGCATCCGGGTTTGCTCTAGTGCGGCCGAATACCCGGCCGAGATCCCTTCCTCGTAGCCTCTCTGATACGGAGACGGCGGTGCAGCCGTGACGGGCTGACGGACAACGTGCGTCCTCGCGCTCTCGATGGTTGATGCCTCAACATCAACCGGCGCAATAGCTATTCCGGCGAGGAGTGCCGAGCCGACGATGACGGACTTCCCAGTGCAACGCATGATTCCTCACTCTTCCTCTAGGAGTTTGGCCGTGAGGCTTTGGATGGACGCTACCCTCCCAGTGGGATGCGTCTCTTGGCATTCGCTCGGATGCATCATCCGTTCGCGGATTCTCGATGGCACGCACTGGTGCGCTTACCGGTCAGCTTAAGGTGCCGCTTTGGATAGAACGCAATGGAGTGAGGTTAAAAGATTCTTTTCGACCTTAAGTGATGAGACGGTTTGGCTATGATTTTGGTAGGGGAGCCCGCCACCTTTGCGAAATCTTGACCATCAAATAGGTTCTTTCGCATCAAGGTCTCGAGCCAGTCGATGCTGGCCGACAAGACTGCTGCACCCCGGGTACGAATGAGTCAGACATGGTAGGAGTGGTTGCTGATCAGATGTTCGCCGCCAAGCCCCGGCGAGCCGGGGCTTGGCGGCGAACATGGTTTCCTCGGAAATGTGGATCAGGTCGCAGTGTTCCTCATCGGCCGTGCAGCTCTCGGGCCTGCCAGATGGTCCGCGACCTGGCATAACACTAGTCCGACAAGGGCGCCACTGTACTGGCGGGCCGCAGGAGCCTGGAAGCCGGTCAAATACGGCCTGATGGCCGTCGGCTACTACAACGACGTGGAAACCCTGCTCGGCTCCGAGGAGGAAGACGGCGAGTGACGGCCAGCAAAACCAGACTCAAACGGCGCCTGTCGGCCAAACGCCAAGCCGCCAGAATTGCCGAGTTTCAAACTTGACACCTCCACCCCGTGCCTAAGGGCCTGTCAGCCGTCACCTACACCACTGGTCTCTTGAGTCGCTACCGCAGGCTCGGCGACCTCGGCCGCCTCCCCCCCGCCGCACCGCCCGCGCTCTGCGCCGCCGCCTGGCCGGCAAACTCGCCGCCGCCCTGGACACGCTCAAACTGCGGCCAGCCGACTTCGGCACCCCGACCTCGACACCCTCGCCCGGCACTTCGCGACCGCCCTGGAACGCTGCGGCTACTTCCGCTATTCGGCCAAAGGCCTGCGCAAGGTCCGTGGCAACATCTTCGGCCTGTTCTTCCACCTCCTGGCCCGGCACGAGCGCGGCCTGGTGAAACTCCGCGCCGACCTGGCCAAGGCCACCCTGAAAGAGCTCAACGAACTCGCCGCGGCCAGCTCACCCCAAATGGTCATCACCGCCAACACCAGCAAACCCGCGTTCCGCAGCTAACGGCTGACCCGAGACGCGGCGAGACGCTAAACTGCAGGTCAGGAGGCTACGGGCTGGTGAAAATCGCGAAAAGCCCTAGTGACACGACTTCCTCGAAAACAGGCTTCAACCTGCGGCGATGCTGCTATGTTCTGGTGACATGCCCGGTCAGGCGGTCGGCAGGAGACGAACGAAGTCGGCGTGCGCCTGGTCACCCGCCGCGAAAGCGGTTCAGTCACTGTTCGCTCCCTACCGCTGGACCTCGCTAAATGAGTGCCCCAGATCCCTTGGCGAAGATCGTTGAGGTCGCTTGGCTTCGGGCGCGTGACCAGCCACGATGCTGGCCCCTAGTGACACGCCCTACCTGTGCGATCAGTGGCGTTTCCGCAGCTCAAACCACGGATCCATGTGCTTTTCCTCGCGCACATCTGCGGAACCCGGGGCAAACCCCCGCCTTCAAAGGCGCCTTCGGCCCCGTACGCGACGCCTCCGGTGTCACCGTCATCGCCCGCATTCGCGGCAAGGAACGCCCCCTGGAATCGGTCGATTGCGCAAAAGTCGCCCTCCTTAACGACGACCCGCCTCCGGGTGGGCAGCCTCCTCGACAAGGTCGAATTCAAGGGTCTGGCCGCCGCGAGCGAATTTCGCGAACTCCCAGGCCTCTGAGTCGCGAAGGGGGGCGAAGCCGCTAAAGAAGCCACCGCCGACTACGTGGTTGTGTGAGTGAGGGGTCTTGAGGAAGAACGGTTCGCCGTGGTCAAGCGCGCGGAATTCGCGGCTGCTGGAGGGGCGCCAGAAGTTGACCTCGGTAAGCGATGGGCGTGCGGAGAGGAACCGGTACCAATTACCGCCAGTGACCCCGACGTACACCTTCACGAGGGCAATTGTGCAGGTTTTGATCAGGTCTGCCAGCAGTCCGTTGGTTGATCTTCGTGGGGAGGTTAATCTTGGCAATGGTCCACAGCCGGACCATTGCGCCACGTCCCCTGAGGCGGGGATGCTGGCCGGCGTACGTGCTCATGTGGCTGGCGGTGCTGTTGATCGGGACGGGCCCGCGCTCTGTCCGGCGTCCGACTGCGGAAAGCAGCGGTCACACGGCCCGCGAGAAGCCGCCTTTGTCCTCCTCGTGTGCCGGGTCGGGTCGGCGTGCTCTTCGCGGTTGATGAGGGCGGTGGCCAAATTGAGGGCGGCGACGGACAGTGGGATGAGGTCAACCAGAAGCTCCATGGGGTTCCTCCGAGATGTGTGTTGGCTGCTCTCATGGTCAACGCAGGACGAGGGTCCGGCATCGGATACGGAACATGCCGGAGGCGCCACCGCGCAGGGCGAACCGGACCTGCAGGCTGGACGGCTGCTGGGGCCGCATCGACGATAGGAGTGGAACCGGTCCGGCGCCATCCGAATCAGTGGGCGAAGGACTCTGCGGCTGGATGGGATTCAGGACGGGGAGGAGCGTCGCTGGTGCACGTTGAGATGCCAGACCCCAGCCAGGTGCACACCGTCCCCGAGCTGATATCCGCGCTACGTGCCTTACGGGCAGGCCGCTCATACGCCGCCCTCGACAAAGCAGCCAACCCCGGTAACCGGCCGAAAGAGGGGTTACCGAGTTCGACGTTGTCGGATCTGCTCAACAAGGGCAGGGCCAGCCAGGAGACACTGGAGGTGTTCCTGCGTGCCTGCGCGGTTCCCCGCGAGCAGTGGAGCGCGTGGCAGGCAGCGCGGAAACGGGCGCTCACCGCCGATGCCCCTGGCACTGCCGGCCTGATCCGAGTGGCGCAGGCAGACCCTCGCCTGCTGGGTGTGCATGCTGCGATCGACGCTCCGGGCGCGACCGGCGACCTCCCCGCCTACATTCTTCGCGACACCGATACCGCCCCGCGCGGAGTCCGGGACCTGCTGGCCAAGGCTGCTGGCCGAGGCAGCATGGTGCTGCTGGTCGGTGAGTCGTCGGTGGGTAAGTCTCGAAGCGCGTTCGAAGCGATCCGGGCGGTGTTACCGCACTGGTGGCTGCTCCATCCCGCTGATGCCGGGCAGGTCCGTAAGGTGGCCGAGCAGACGACCGGACGCCTGGTTGTATGGTTGGACGAGCTGCAACGGTACGTGGGCGGCTCGGCTGGGTTGAGCGCCGCTGCCGTCCGTGTCCTGCTGCAATCAGGCGTAGTACTGGTCGCGACCATCTGGCCCGAACGCTATACCGCCTATACGGCGATGCCGGGCCCAGGTCAGCCGGACCTGTACGCCGCTGAACGGCAGTTGCTCGATCTGGCCGACGTGGTTCACCTGCCGGGATCCTTCAGCGCCGCGGAGCGCGAGCGTGCCGAAGCCGTGGCGATCTCCGGGGACCAGCGGATCGCCTTGGCCCTGCGATCCGGGGATTACGGGCTCACCCAGATCATCGCCGCGGCTCCGCAACTGGTGAATCGATGGCGCGGCGCGAACCCCTACGCCGCCGCCGTGCTGAACGCCGCCATCGACGCCACGCGCCTCGGCGTCGTGTCCCCGCTCAGCTCGGAACTCCTGCGTGCCGCGGCACCCGGATATTGCGACGTCCGCCAGCGTGCCGCAGCCTCACCCGACTGGTTCGAGACCGCCCTCGCGTACGCCACCGGGACGTTGAACGGCGCCACGGCCGCCCTGGCCCCGGTCGCCGGCTCCGCCGCCATGGGACAGATCACCGGTTATCAGGTCGCCGACTACCTTCAGCAGCATGCTGGACAGCAACGGCACCTGGCGGAGGTGCCGCGTACCTGCTGGCAGGCGCTGGTCGACCATCTCACCGACCCCCGTGACCAGACCCGCGTAGGCCACGCCGCGCAACATCGCCTCCTGTACCAGGACGCTCGAGCTCTGTACCAGCACGCCATTCGCTCTGGTCATGAGCAGGCGACCGGGCTTCTGTCCACACTTCTGGTCGGACAAGGCCGAACGGATGACGCGCTGGCGCTGTGGCGTGCCCGGGCCGATGCAGGCGAGGGCTCCGCAAGGACGACGCTGGCCGGCCTTCTCGACGAACAGAACCGAGCAGAACGGGAGCTCATACGTAGGCAGGCCGACGCGGATCCCTGCGATAGAGCGTCCACCGTCCGGATGGCTGGTCTGCTGGTGGCACAGGGACGCTCGCAGGACGCGCCCGCACTGTGGCGGGCCCGGGCCGATGCCGATCGCTTCGCCACCGTCCGGTCACCGGAGCGGCTCGACGGCGAAGTGACCGTCGATGATCTGGCTGAAATGCTGATGACGGCGCTGGATATCAAGAGCCCCCGTACGCGCCACCACAGTGAACGCATCTCCCGATTGGCCGCCATGATCGGCAGCCGAAGGGGAATGCGCTCTGAGGCGTTGGACGCCGTACGTCTGGCTGGACTTTTTCACGACATCGGCAAGCTCGCCGTCCCCGGCACTGTCCTCCACAAAGACGGAGCTCTCACCCAGGAGGAATACGCGCTGATCCAATCGCACACGAGCTGCGGCGTGAGCATCGTCGCGGGACTGATGGAACTCTTCGACGACCTCCTTGAACCATCCGTTCGAACCCGCCTTACCGACGCCGCCCTGGAGGGGATTCTTCACCATCACGAACGGTTCGACGGCCGCGGCTATCCCAGGGGCTTGGCCGGCAGGGAGATCCCGGAGAGCGCCCGCGTCATCGCCGTGGCCGACGTGTTCGACGCCGTCGCCACAGGACGTGCTTACCGGCCGGCAAAGAGCTTTGAAGAGGCTCTCGAAATCATGAGCCAGGAATCGGGAGCGTCCTTCGATCCTGAGATGGTGGAGGCGTTCCGGAGCATCGCTGACAGCCGATACGACCAGCTTGAATCGCTCTTCAGCGCCAGGCCTGCCCTCAACGACCGTAAGAAACCGATGTGAGCGGTTGTCCCGCGCACGCCAGTGATCATTCCTTTACCCGGACAAGGCAGCCTGCCGAGTGATCGATCGCTGGTCGGCGTCCGGCCCGGCGTGGGCAGGTCACGAGGTAGAGCCGGATGCCTCGCGTGCCAGCGACGAACACGTCCCGCCCGTCATTTCCGGCGCCGCCCCTTCGCGTGCAGGCAGACCGCACCACAAGTCGGAGTTACCCACGTATTAGGCGCGATCGGCGGCTGTCGTTGTCCGGTAGACGGGCACCCTGAGCGGGTCGCCGGACGCTCAGATGGCCCACAATCCCGGTTTGACCTGGGAAAACGCGTTTAAGATCATCCCGTGCATATCCCCTGATCATGGTCTTACGGCTGCATGCGGGCACCGCCAGTTGCCTAGCATGGTCCACAAAAGAAAAGACCTGCGGCTATGAAACCGCAGGTCAGTGGCCTGAAATGCCGATCTAGGTGAGTGCCCCCGGCAGGATTCGAACCTGCGGCACCCGCTTTAGGAGAGCTCGAGTCGAACGGCGTCCGGTTTTTCTACTAACGGGCCATATGTGATTATCGCTCGGCCTGCATTGGCTCCTCAGCAAGGACCTCCCCATCTCCATCGCTGGGCGGGTGTTTGCACTGGTGAAAGCGATACTCCCAGCGGCAGCCTTGCAAGGCGGTCCCGCTCTTCGCGTGCGGTTCTCGTGGCCCGGTTGGATGACTTGATGCCGCGTCGCGGACGGCGAGATTTCGGTGCAGGCGGCCCCGTCCCTCCACTGCTGGGTGTCCCCGGTTATTATGGCCGACTCGATGCGTCAATATGACTTATGTCACACGTGCCCCTCGATCTGGTAGGGCCGGTTTCTACAGAGCGGTTGACATGCAGTCTGTTTCGCTGTGAATCCCGAAAGCGGCATTCCGTAACGTTCGCGGCGAACATCTGGACGTTGACCATGCCGTGATCGTCGATCAGGATCCGGACTGATCGTCTTTATCAACTCCTTACGACGCGACGCGGCCTCTTCCCGAGGCCTGCGTCAGCGTGCCTGAAGAGGTGGCGACATGCGAGTCCGGCGACGGTTACGGACGATTGTGCTGGCCATCGCGATGACGATGGCAGTGGTGATCTCAGGCTTGGGGATTCCTGACAACCTCGTGGTTCCGGCGGCGGCGTCGGTGTCCGGGCCGGATCCCGAGACGTCGGTGGACGGCCGGCCGGTGGCGAAGGCGAAGGTGGCCAAGGGGGCGGAGGAGTCCCAGCCGAAGGTCGACCGTAAAGAGCCGGTCTGGCCGAGCCCGGGAACCGCCGAGGTGGATCCTGGCGAGAAGGCGGTCGCGGCGGGCGAGTTGCCGGTCCGGCTCTCCGAGGTCAAAGGCACTGATGCCGGCAAGGTGAGGGTGGAGACGCTGCCCGCCGACACCGTGCGCAGACTCGGCGGAGTGGGCGTCGCGGCCCGGCTGACTGGCGACAAGGCGGGCAAGGTGCGGGCGGAGTTCTCGTACGCAGGCTTTCGCGATGCCTACGGCGGCAACTTCGCCACCCGTCTGCAGGTGTTACGGGTGCCGGCGTGCGCGCTGACGACCCCGCGCCCGCGCGACTGCGTGGTCCGCCCGCAGCAGGTCAAGGCGCACAACGACATGAAGACCGGCACGTTGACCGCCGACGTCGATGTCGACCCCGCCACCGGCAAGGCGGCCCCGCTGACGCTGCCCAAGAGCCAGACGGGCAAGGACGCCACGTCCAACGCGGCGCAGGCGTTCACCTCTGGGTCGGTGTACGTGCTGGCGGCCGGGATGACCGGCCCGGACGGCAACTTCGGCG
>NZ_BAAAMU010000144.1:0-25085 GCF_039529435.1 Nonomuraea maheshkhaliensis | reverse complement strand
CGCAGGCCAGCAGGGGCGCTCCCCTTCCCGGAACGCCGCAGGCCGGACCGCATGGCGCGGCTCAGAGCGGGCCGCAGCCGGGCATGGCGCAGGGTGCGCAAGCCGGTATGGCGCAGGGTGCGCAGGCGAGCGTGGGGCAGGGCGGTCAGGCCGGTGGGGCCTTCGGGGCGCATCAGCCCGGCGGCTTCCCGCCCGGCGCTCCCCAGCCGCCGCACGGTCCTGGTCAGGTCGGGGCCGGCATGCAGGCGTCCGGGATGCCGCACGGCCCCGGCGCTGTCGGCGGCCCCTTCCCCGGCGGTCACGGCGGGACGGGCCATCCCGGCGGACCCGGCGGCAGCGCCCCCGGCGCCGGTGGGCCCGGTTCTGGTGGGCCTGGGCAGTCCGGTGACGGAGTGCCGGCGAAGCAGCGTCGTACGCTGACCCTCGCCCTCTCAGGCGCCGCCGCGGCCGCGCTGCTCGTCGTGGCCGGCGCGGTCGTCGTGCAGGCGAACAGCGGCAAGGAGGTCCCGGTCGTCGCCGTGGGCAACGCCTCCACCGAGCCCGACGGCGGCTCCGGCGCGGGCCAGCCGGGCGAGCCGCCCGAGTCCGTGCAGCAGACCCTGCCGCCGGAGATCCCGACGGACACCACGCCTCCCGTCCCCACCCTGGAGATCGAGGAGAAGGAGACGCGGAAGCCCACCAGGGAGCCCGTCGCCCAGGTGCCCGACCCGGCCACGCAGGCGCCCCGGCCGCAGACCACCACGAGCCGGCCGCAGCCTTCTCCGACCAAGACGAAGAAGAAGCGCACGAACATGGTCGAGCCGGATCCCGATCCGTCGACCCGGCCGTTCGACGAAACCGGGAAGGCCACCGACCAGCCGGCCAAGCCGTCGCAACCGCCGCTGAAGCCCAACACGGCCACGCCGGTCGGGGTGTGCGGCGCCGGATACAAGGTGATCAACTCGCACAAGCTGGGCGAGGGCGCCACGACGTACCTGCTCTACCACGCCGGCGCGGGCAAGAACTGCGTGGTCACCATCTCGCGCATGATCATCCCGGCCAAGGTGAACATGAACGCGATCCTCCAGGTCAAGGGCGGCTCCAGTGCGAGCAACCCGGGCAAGTTCACCTCGTACGCCGGTCCCATCCGCCTGCCCGCCAAGAAGAAGTGCGTCATCTGGGGCGGCACGTGGCACAAGACCTCGTGGAAGTCCGGCTGGAGCCACTGCACCTGATCCAGAACTCCCCGTTCACGAGCCGTCGCCCGTCATCGGGCGGCGGCTCGCTCTGTGCCCGGGGCACCAGGCTGCGCTAGCGTGCTCAGCACATGATCGTCGGCTCTGCCGGAGGAGTGCGCGTGATCAGGAGCAGGCTCGACACGGAGAGCGAGGACTACCGGCTGCGCCGCGAGGCGATGCTGGCCAAACTGGCCGAGCTCGACGCCGAGCAGTCCAAGGCGGTGGCCGGCGGCGGCCAGAAGTACGTCGAGCGCCATCGCGCCCGCGGCAAGCTGCTGGCCAGGGAGCGGATCGAGCTGCTTGTCGACCCCGACTCCCCCTTCCTGGAGCTGTCGCCGCTGGCGGCGTGGGGCAGCGAGTTCCCCGTCGGGGCGAGCGTGGTGTCCGGGATCGGGGTGATCGAGGACGTCGAGTGCGTGATCACCGCGAACGATCCCACGGTCCGCGGCGGCGCCTCCAACCCGTGGACGCTGAAGAAGTCGCTGCGCGCGGCGGAGATCGCGCTGCGCAACCGGCTCCCGTACGTCAATCTCGTCGAGAGCGGTGGCGCGGACCTGCCCACGCAGAAGGAGATCTTCATCCCCGGCGGCCAGATCTTCCGCGACCTGACCCGGCTGTCGGCGGCCGGGGTGCCGACGGTCGCGCTGGTCTTCGGCAACTCCACGGCCGGCGGGGCCTACGTGCCCGGGATGAGCGATCACGTGGTGATGGTGCGGGAGCGGGCCAAGGTGTTCCTCGGCGGGCCGCCGCTGGTCAAGATGGCGACCGGCGAGGAGTCCGACGACGAGTCGCTCGGCGGCGCCGAGATGCACGCCAGGATCAGCGGGCTGGCCGACCACCTGGCCGTGGACGAGTTCGACGCGCTGCGGATCGGGCGGCGGATCATCGCCTCGCTCGGCTGGCGCAAGCGGGGCTTCGTGCCGGACGGGCCGGTGCGGGAGCCGGTGTACGCGGCCGACGAGCTGCTCGGGATCGTGCCTGAGGATCTCAAGGTGCCGTTCGACCCGCGCGAGGTGATCGCCAGAGTGGCCGACGGGAGCGAGTTCGACGAGTTCAAGCCGCTGTACGGGGCCTCGCTGGTGACCGGGTGGGCGCGGATCCACGGCTATCCGGTGGGCGTGCTGGCCAACGCGCGCGGCGTGCTGTTCAGCGAGGAGTCGCAGAAGGCCGCGCAGTTCATCCAGCTCGCGAACCGGTCGCGCACGCCGCTGCTCTTCCTGCAGAACACGACCGGCTACATGGTCGGCAAGGACTACGAGCAGGGCGGCATCATCAAGCACGGCGCGATGATGATCAACGCGGTGTCCAACTCGACCGTGCCGCATCTGACGGTCGTGATGGGCGCCTCGTACGGAGCGGGGAACTACGGCATGTGCGGGCGTGCCTACGATCCCCGCTTCCTGTTCAGCTGGCCCAGCGCCAAATCGGCGGTGATGGGGCCGGCGCAGCTGGCCGGGGTGATGTCCATCGTGGGACGGGCCTCGGCGCTGGCGAAGGGCCAGGTCTACGACGAGGAGGCGGACGCCACGATGCGGGCGATGGTGGAGGAACGGATCGAGGCCGAGTCGCTGGCCTTCTTCCTGTCGGGACGCCTGTACGACGACGGGGTGATCGACCCGCGCGACACGCGTACCGTGCTGGGCCTGTGCCTGTCGGCGATCAACAGCGCGCCGGAGCCGGAGCCGGCCGGGTTCGGGGTGTTCCGCCCGTGATCAACCGTCTGCTCGTCGCGAACCGGGGCGAGATCGCCCGCCGGATCTTCCGTACCTGCCGGGAGCTCGGCGTCTCCACGGTCGCGCTCTTCTCCGACCCCGACGCGGACGCGCCTCACGTGGCCGAGGCGGACCTGGCGGTACGCCTGCCCGGCGCGCACCCCGCGGACACCTATCTAAACGCAGCGGCGATCCTGGCGGCCTGCGCGGCCACCGGAGCCGACGCGGTCCACCCGGGTTATGGCTTTCTGTCGGAGAACGCTGATTTCGCCCGTGCGGTGATCGGGGCCGGGCTGGTGTGGATCGGCCCGCCGCCCGAGGCCATCGCCGCCATGGGGGTCAAGATCGGGGCCAAGCGGCTGATGGCGGAGGCCGGGGTGCCCGTGCTGCCCTCGTACGACCTGTCCGACCCCGCCTCCGTGCCCGCCGAGTTCCCGCTGCTGGTGAAGGCGTCCGCGGGCGGGGGCGGGCGCGGGATGCGCGTCGTGCGCGAGGCGGGCGAGCTGGCGCGGGAGGTGGAGTCGGCGCGGCGGGAGGCCGCCGCCGCCTTCGGCGACGGCACGGTCTTCGCCGAGCCGCTGCTGGAGCGGGCCAGGCACGTCGAGGTCCAGGTGCTGGCCGACCGGCACGGGACCGTGTGGGCGCTGGGCGAGCGCGAGTGCAGCGTGCAGCGGCGGCACCAGAAGGTGATCGAGGAGTGCCCCGCGCCCGGCATCTCCCCTGGCACGCGGGAGCTGCTGCACGACGCCGCCGTGCGCGCCGCCCGCGAGATCGGCTACGTGGGCGCGGGGACGGTGGAGTTCCTGGTCGACGGCGAACGGGTGGCGTTCCTGGAGATGAACACCCGGCTCCAGGTCGAGCATCCGGTGACCGAGCTGGCGCACGGGGTCGATCTCGTCCGGCTGCAGCTTGAGGTGGCCGAGGGGGCGGCGCTGCCGGCCGGGCCGCCGGAGCCGTCCGGGTGGGCGGTCGAGGCGCGGCTGTACGCCGAGGACGCCGGGTACGTGCCGCAGTCGGGGGTGTTGCGGCGGTTCGAGATCACCGGGGATGTTCGGGTGGATTCCGGGGTGGAGTCCGGGTCCGTGGTGTCGCCCTACTACGACGCGATGCTGGCCAAGGTGGTCGCGCACGGGGCCACGCGGGTGCAGGCGGTGCGGAAGCTGGTGACGGCGCTGCGTGGGGCGCGGCTGCACGGTCTCACCACTAATCGGGATTTATTGGTAAATATCCTGACAAATCGGGAGTTCTTGGCCGGTGACACGCACACCGGCTTCCTCTCCCCCGGCGGCCCCATCCACATCGGGCCGGCGCCCGGTGACACTTCCAGTGCCGGGGCCGCCTCCACAGACGTGGCCGGGGAGCCGGCGCTGCTGGCGGCCGCCCTGGCCATCGCCGCCGGCAACCGCCGCAGGGCCAGGGTGCTCGGCGGGCTCCCCGGCGGCTGGCGCAACGTCCGCTCCCAGCCCCGCCGCACCCGCTTCGCGGAGATCGAGGACGATGTCGTCTACGACCCGCTGCCCGAGGGCGTCACGGTCGTCCGGGCGGATCCGTACGAGGTGGTGCTGGAGCGCGACGGCGTCCGGCGCGTCTTCGACGTGGCGCAGTACCCCGGTGGGAAGGTCTGCGTCGACCACGCCGGCGGCCACGCCGAGCTGACCCCGCTCCCCCGCCTGCCCGAGCCCGCCGACCAGGTCGCCCCCGGCTCACTCCTGGCTCCCATGCCGGGTAGCGTGCTGCGGGTCGAGGTCGAGCCGGGCGACCGGGTGACCAAGGGCCAGGAGGTCCTCGTCCTTGAGGCGATGAAGATGGAGCATCGGATCGCGGCGCCGGCCGACGGCGTGGTGGCCGCCGTACACGTGGAGAAGGGCCGCCAGGTCGACGCGGGAGCGGTGCTGGCGGTCATCGAGGAGGGGGACTCATGACGGACCTGGTGCACAAGGACCTGGCGGGAGGCGTCGCGACGATCACGCTGGACTCACCGCCCAACCGCAACGCGCTGTCCTCGCGCCTGCTCGCCCAGCTCGCCGACCGGCTGAGCTGGGCGCTGGCCGAGCCGGAGGTCAGGGTGATCGTGCTGACCGCCACCGGCAAGGTGTTCTGCTCGGGGGCCGACCTCAAGGAGCAGCGCGCGGCCGAGGGACGCCCTGACGCGCCGGTGACGGCGTCGTTCCCCGAGGTCCTCGGACTGATCTGGGACAGCCCCAAGCCGGTGGTCTGCCGGCTCAACGGCACCGCGCGGGCGGGGGGCCTCGGACTGGTGGCCGCCTGCGACTTCGCCGTGGCACCGCTGACGGCGTCGTTCGCGTTCACCGAGGTACGGCTCGGGGTCGCGCCGGCCATGATCGCCGTGCCCGTGCTGAGGAGGCTGAACGCCCGCGCGGCGGCCGAGTACTTCCTGACCGGCGAGGTGTTCGACGCGTCGCGGGCGGTGGAGATCGGGCTGCTGTCGCGCGCCGTTCCCGAGGACGAGCTGGACGCGGCCGTCGCCCACTACACCGGGATGCTGATCAAGGGCGGCCCCGAGGCGCTGGCGATCACCAAGCGGCTGGTCAGGGAGGTGCCCGCGCTGTCGTTCCGCGACGGGCTGAGCCGGATGACCGAGCTGTCGGCCGAGCGCTTCACCTCGGAGGAGGGCCAGGAGGGCATCGCCGCGTTCATGGACAAGCGGGCCCCCAAGTGGGTCCTGCCGCAGGCGTGAGCATGCTGCGCATCGCGAACTGCAGCGGCTTCTACGGCGACCGCCTCTCCGCGGCCAGGGAGATGGTCGAGGGCGGGCCGATCGACGTGCTGACCGGCGACTGGCTGGCCGAGCTGACGATGCTCATCCTGGCCGGCAACCGGCTCAAGGGCCGGCCAGGCTACGCGCCGACGTTCCTGCGCCAGCTCGAAGACGTCCTCGGCACCTGTCTCGACCGGGGCATCAAGATCGTGACGAACGCGGGCGGGCTCGACCCGGCGGGCTGCGCGCGGGCCGTGCACGAGCTGGCCGGACGCCTCGGCCTGTCCCCCTCCGTGGCGCACGTGACGGGCGACGACCTCACCGGCCGGCCACTCGACCTGGTCAACGCCGACACCGGCGAGCGCCTTGAGGCCACCCCGCTGACCGCCAACGCCTACCTCGGCGGCCGGCCGATCGCCGCCGCGCTGTCGGCGGGGGCGGACGTGGTGGTGACGGGCCGGGTGACGGACGCGGCGCTGGTGACGGGTCCCGGCATCTGGCGGTACGGGTGGGGTCCCGGCGACCTCGATCCGCTGGCCGGGTCCGTGGTGGCGGGGCACGTCATCGAGTGCGGCTGCCAGGCCACGGGCGGCAACTACGCGTTCTTCCAGGACGTGCCCGACCTCGCGCACTGCGGCTTCCCGCTGGCCGAGCTGCGGCCCGACGGCTCCAGCGTGATCACCAAGCATCCCGGCACGGGCGGGCTGGTCTCGGTCGGCACGGTCACGGCGCAACTCGTGTACGAGCTGGGCGGCCCCCGCTACCTGGGCCCCGACGTGACGGCCAGGTTCGACACGATCACGCTCTCGGACGACGGGCCCGACCGGGTGCTGATCTCCGGCGTCCGCGGCGAGCCGCCGCCCGGCACGCTCAAGGTGGCCGTCAACTACCTCGGCGGTTACCGCAACACGATGACGCTCGTGCTGACGGGCCTGGACCTGCCGGACAAGGCGCGGGTGGCGGAGGAGGCCCTGTGGGCGCGGATCCCGCGGGAGTCGTTCGACGAGGTGGACGTGACGCTGACGGACGCGGGGCTGCTGCGGATCACGGTGATGTCCGCCGACGAGCGCACGGCGGGCCGCGCCTTCTCCTCGGCCGTGGTGGAGACGGGGCTGGCCAGCTATCCGGGCTTCTACGGGCTGACCCCGCCGGGGAACGCGTCGGCGTACGGGGTGTACTGGCCGGTCCTGGTGCCGGCGTCGGAGGTGCGGGCGCGGGTGTTCGTGGACGGGGAGGAGCTGCCGTTCCCGCCGGCGGACGCGCCGGAGCCTTCGGCCGTGCCGATCGCCTCCGCCACGCCCGCTGTGCCCGCAGACCCGGCCGCGCCCACCGACCCAGCCGCACCCGCCACACCTGCCGACCCGGCCGCGCCGGTCGATCACTCGGCGACCGTGCGGATCCCGCTGGGCCGGATCGCCGGCGCCCGGTCCGGGGACAAGGGCGGCAACGCGAACCTGGGCGTCTGGGCCGACACACCGGAGCGTTACGCCTGGCTGGCGGGCCACCTGACGGTCGAACGGCTCAAGGAGCTGCTCCCCGATCTGGCGCCGTACCGGATCGACCGCCATCCCCTGCCCAACGTCAACGCGCTCAACTTCGTCGTCCACGGGCTGCTCGGCCGCGGCGTCGCGGCCAGCCCGCGGATGGACCCGCAGGCGAAGGCCCTGGGCGAGGAGCTGCGCGCCTGCCCCACGGACGTTCCCGTCACACTCGTGTGAGGAGAGCGCCGGCCGGAATCCGGGTTGACCGTGCGGACGGCGCTCTCTAGGGTCGAGGCGCAGAACATCGTTCTGGTGAGAAGGGCGGTCCATGACCTCCACCCACATCGACGTCGCCACCGTGGACTTCGACGCGCTCGGCGCGTGGATGGACGCCCAGGGGCTCCCCGGCGGCCCGATCACGGGCGCGGTGCCGGTCCTGGGCGGCACGCAGAACGTGATGATCCGCTTCGAGCGCGGCGGCCGCCCGTACATCCTGCGCCGGCCGCCCGTGCACGCCCGCCGCAAGAGCAACGAGGTCCTGCGCCGTGAGTCGCGGGTGCTGGCGGCGCTGCGCGGCACGCAGGTGCCCGCGCCCCGGCTGGTGGCCGCGCAGACCGAGCGGGAGCCGGTGTTCTACCTGATGGAGCCCGTGGACGGGTTCAACCCCTCGACCGGGCTGCCCGAACCGCACGCGTCCGACCCCGCGATCAGGCACCGCATGGGGCTGGAGGCCGCGGCGGCGCTGGCCGAGCTGGGGCGGGTGGATCCGGAGGTGCTGCCGGGGTTCGGCCGGCCCGAGGGCTTTCTCGAACGGCAGGTGCCGCGCTGGCTCAAGGAGCTCGACTCGTACGGCGAGCTCGACGGCTATCCGGGGCCCGACATCCCCGGCCTGCGCGAGACGGCCGACTGGCTCACCCGGCACCTGCCCCGCACGTTCACGCCGGGCGTCATGCACGGCGACTACCACTTCGCGAACCTCATGTTCGCCTGCGACGGCCCCCGCGTGGCCGCGATCGTGGACTGGGAGATGTGCACGATCGGCGACCCGCTGCTCGACCTGGGCTGGCTGCTGGCCACCTGGCCCAGCAACAACGGCCACGTGCCCGGCCTGCCGGCGCCGCGGGAGATCATCGCGTACTACTCGGCGCTGTCGGAGCGGGACCTGTCGGCCGTCGACTGGTACGCGGTGATGGCTTGCTTCAAGCTCGGCATCGTGCTGGAGGGCACCCATGCGCGGGCGTTCGCCGGCAAGGCGCCGAAGGACATCGGCGACCTGTTGCACGCGACGACGCTGGGGTTGTTCGAGCGGGCGGGGCAGTTCATGGCCGGCGCCCTCGACTGAACCGGACACCGACCAGCAAAGCGCCCATTTCTCTTTTACCCGACGTTGCCAACTCGGACTTATGTCGTGATTTCCGGAAAAACGATCACACCTCATCTTTTGGGACGTACAATTGCGCGCAATTGCACCTTTCATCGGGGAAGGATCGTCATGCGCATGCGGTTCCTCGGCTCCACTTCGGAGGCGGGCGCCTGTCCCACCCTGTACGAGACCGACCGCGGCACCATCGTCGTCCAAGGTCTGCAAGTCACCGACACGGAGGCGCTCGCCGATCTCCGCGACGTCCTCGACGGTGAGGCCGCGGTGGAGGTCCCCCGCGAACTCCTCACCGAGATCGCCCGCCGCGTCCTGCCCGAGTACGCGGCAAACGCTTTCCCGGCCAGCGGAAGAACACCCTCGGCAACCGGTTGATCACAATTGCGGCAGGCCCTGGCATGATCGACGCAAGCGGGACTAGCCTCTTGCGGCGTGACGTCCTTTCAGCAGGCGCGCATCGACCTCGGCAGTCAGCTACGTCAGCTGCGCGAGGCCGCCCATCTGTCGGGCAAGGAGCTGGCGGAGCGGCTGCGCTGGCAGCCCTCCAAGGTCAGCAGGCTGGAAAACGCCAGGCAGACGGCGACCGAGGATGACGTGGTCGTGTGGGCGCAGGCGGTCGGCGCCTCGCCCGACACGACGGACGGCCTGCTCAGGCAGTCGATCGCGTTGCTGGAGCGGCACGACGACTGGAAGCAGCGCCACCGCAGCGGCCTGGCCGCGCTCCAGGAGGACGTCCGCGACCTCGAATCGCGCACCAAGCTCTTCCGCGTCTTCGAGCCCGGCATCATCGTGGGCCTGCTGCAGACCTCCGAATACGCCCGGCACGTCTTCCAGAAGGTCAAGCGCCTCTACAGCGCCGCCGACCAGATCGACGCGGCCGTGCGGGTGCGCATGCAGCGCCAGGAGATCCTGTACGACCGCACGCGCACGTTCAGGTTCGTGGTGAGCGAGGCCGCGCTGCGCACCGCGCTCGCGCCGCCCGAGGTCATGCGCGGCCAGCTCAACCGGCTGCTCGCGGTCAGCACACTGCCGAACGTGGAGTTCGGCGTGATCCCCTTCGGCACCGAGCTGCCGGCCAACCCGGTCAACGGGTTCTGGATCTACAACGAGGCCATGGTCGCCGTCGCCACCATGACGAAGGACCTGATCCTGCGCGATCCCGACGACATCGCCTTCTACGTCCGGGCCTTCGACGATTACGCGAAGGTGGCGGAGTTCGAGGAATCGGGGCGGGAAGTCATCATGGCGATTCACGAATATCGGAAACAAAGTCCACATTAACCGCAGCAATTGCTTGCCTCCCACCACAAGATCGTGCAATTCTGTCGCGAGACGTTGCGGAGGTGACGCATGATGCTCGATACCGCGCTCTGCCTCGAGCGGTTCGCCTGGCACGCCGGTCGCCACGCCGACCTGGCCGTCCAGAGTCTCGCGTTGGCCAGCGACCCGGCGTACGTGTCGGTCCGCAACCGTTTCTCGGCCACCCTCGCCGAGACCGTGACCTGCTCCGACGAGGGAGCGTTCATCACCTCGTGGGGCTATCGCCTGGGCACGGCGGCGGACGTCGAGGCCGCGGCCGCCCGCCTCGCCTTCCTCCTGGCCGCTCTCCCCGCCTGAGACCGCCGCTCTGGCGCCGGCTCAGCAGCCGGCCTTGTAGAGCACCCTCCGCACCTCGGGTTGGTCCACGTTCTGCGCCGTCACGATCGTGGCGTCGGTCGGGATCGACGGCGTGACCTGCTGCCCCTTGACCGCCGCGACCGCCTGCTCGACCCCCTTCGCCCCGATCTCGCCGGGAAGCTGCGCGATCAGCGCCTGGACGACGCCGTCCTTGAGCTGCTTGACCTGGGCCGGCCCCGCGTCGAAGCCCACCATCTTGACCTCACCCAGCTTGCCCGCCTGCTGCAGGGCCGATCCGGCGCCGGTGGCCGAGTTGAGGTTGGCCGCGAAGATGCCCGCCAGGCCGGGGTCCTTGGCCAGGGCCGCGTTCACGATCCTGGACGCCTCGCCGACGTCGTTGTGCGAGTACTGCACCCCGAGATAGCCGACCCCCGCGTGGTTCGCCCTGATCTCCTCCTCGAAGCCCTTGATCCGCGCGTCCACGGTGCTCACCCCGGGATCGGTCGAGATCACCAGCACCTTGCCCTTGCCGCCGATCTGCTCCGACAGCGCCTTCGCCGCCGCCGCGCCGCCCTTGACGTTGTCCGTGCTGATCCGCGACAGGCCGATGCTCTGGTCCTCGACCACCGTGTCCACCAGGATGATCTTGATGTCCTGCTGCTTGGCCTGGGTCAGCGGCGCGATCATCGCCTTGACGTCGGTCGGCGCGATCAGCAGGGCGTCGGGCTTGCCCGCGACGACCGAGTTCACGATCGGCGTCTGCAGGGTGGGATCGAACTTCTGCGGCCCCTGCACGTCCAGCGCCACCCCGAGCTCCTGGGCCTTGGCCCGCGCGCCGCACGCCATGGTCTCGTAGAACTCCTCCCCCGCCAGACCCTGCACGAGCGTCACCCTGACCTGGTCGGTGCCACCACCGCCTCCGCCGCCGCCACACGCGGTGATCAACATCAGCGTCCCGAGTACGGCCATCGCCTTGCGCATGATGGTGCCTCCTGTCGCCTTGCTACTGATCGCGGGCCCTGCGCCTCCACTGGTCCACGTACACGGCGGCGACGAGCACGGCGCCCACCACCACCTGCTGCCAGAACGGCCGCACGCCGAGGATCTGGAACCCGTTCTGCAGCACGACGGGGATGAACACCCCGATGACCGTCCCCGCCACCGTGCCCACGCCGCCGAACAGGGACGTGCCGCCGATCACCACGGCGGCGATGGCCTGGAGGTTGTCGGTGGAGTGCGCGGACACGCCGGTGATGCCGTACTTGGCCAGCGACAGGTAGCCCGCCAGCCCGGCCAGCAGCCCCGCCAGCCCGTACACCTTGATCAGGTGCCCGCGCACGGCCACGCCGCCGCGCCGGGCCGCCTCGGCGTTCGAGCCGATCGCGTACGTGTGCCGCCCGAACCGCGTGAAGGCGAGCGCCAGCCCCGCGACGGCGGTGATGACGGCGCACACCCACACGATCAACGGCACCCCGAGCCAGCGCGCGAGGCCGAGCCCCAGGTTCAGCTCGGTCGGCGCGCGCAGGTCCACGCCGCCGGTCAGCAGCAGCGCCCCGCCCAGCGACATGCCCAGCGTCCCCAGGGTGACGATCAGCGCGGGGATGCGCCCGAGCGCGACGAGGACGCCGTTCAGCACGCCCCACCCCAGCCCGGTGACCACCCCGGCCACCGCCCCGAGCGTCAGCGACCCCGTCCCCTCGATGACCTTGGCCGCGACCACGGCGGAGAAGACCAGCACGCCGCCCACCGACAGGTCGATCCCCGCCGTGACGATCACGAACGTCATCCCGGTGGCCAGCAGCAGCAGGATGGCCGCGTCGCTGACCAGGTTGAGCAGGTTGAACGAGGTGGGGAAAGAGCCGGGGGCGAGCACGGAGAAGGCCACGAGCAGCCCGGCCAGCACCAGCCCGATCCACACGATCTGCAGCCGGCCCAGCTCACGCACCGCCTTCACGCCCGCCCCTCCCACCGCTCGTCCGCCGCGCCCGGGGACCCGCCCCGCCCGGCCTGTCCGTTCCGCCCGTTCTGCTCGTCCTGTTCAGTGGCGCCGGTCATGGCGCCGACGAGTTCCTCCATCGACACGCGGCCGGTCTCGTAGGCGGCCACCCGCCGCCCCAGCCGCAGCACCTCGACCCGGTCGGACACCGCCATCACGTCCTGCATGTTGTGGCTGATCAGCACGACGGACACGCCCGCGTCGCGGACGCTCCTGATCAGGTCGAGCACCCGCCGCGTCTGCAGCACGCCCAGCGCCGCGGTGGGCTCGTCCATGAACACCACCCGCCGCGCCCACGTCGCGGCCCTTGCCACGGCCACCCCCTGCCGCTGCCCGCCGGACAAGGCCGACACCGGCGCGCTCATCGAGGCCAGCCGCACACCCAGCCGTTCGCACGCCTCCCGGGTCTCCCGCCGCATCCGGGCGTTGTCCAGCACGCCGAGCAGCCCGAGCAGCCCCGGCCGGAGCCGTTCCCTGCCGAGGAAGAAGTTGGCGGCGGGGCTGAGGTCGGCGCACAGCGCGAGGTCCTGGTGGACGGTCTCGATGCCGGCCGCCCTGGCCTCCTCCACGGTCCCGAAGGCGACGCTCTCGCCGTCGAGCGCGATCGTCCCGCCGTCGGGCCGCTCGACCCCGGAAAGGATCTTCGCCAGCGTGGACTTGCCGGCCCCGTTGTCGCCGATGAGCGCGACGACCTCGCCCCGGTGCAGGCTGAAGTCCGCTCCCCGCAACGCCTCGACCTGCCCGTAGCTCTTCACGATCCCGCGGGCGTCGATCAGCGGTACGGCCATATGACCATCAAGAAACGCGCTGACATCGTTGTCAACCCTCACCCGCGCCCGAATGGGCACACCCGGGGCTCAGGGCGAGGCGCCCGGCTCCGTGCGGCGATCCGGGCTTCCCGGCAGGTCCACGGTCGCGATCGCCCCGCCACCCGGCGCGTTGGCCAGGCGTACCTCGCCACCGGCCTCGCCGACGGCCTGGGCCACGATCGCCAGCCCCAGCCCCGACCCCGGCAGCCCGCGGGCCGACGGGGAGCGCCAGAACCGCTCGAAGACGTGCGGCAGCTCGTCCTCGGGCAGCCCCGGGCCGTGGTCGCGGACGGTCAGGCGCCCGTCGCTCAGTTTCACCTCGACCTGGCCACCGGGGCTGAACTTGGCGGCGTTGTCGATGAGGTTGAGCACGGCGCGTTCGAGCGAGGAGGCGCCGCCCACGACGTACCAGGGCTGGAGGTCGGTGGTGACCTCGGCCCCGCGCAGCCTGGCGCGTTCCACGGCGGCGGTCACGACCTCGTGCAGCCCCAGCTCGACGTGCGGCTCGTGGTCGCTGTCGCCCCTGGCGAGCTGGAGCAGGTCGGCCACGAGCGTGGACAGCTCGGCGAACTGCGCCTTGACGTTGATCAGCAGGCGCTCCTTGGCGCCTGGATCGAGGCTGCGGCCGGTCTGCTCGCTGCGCAGGAGCAGGTCGATGTTGGTGCGCAGGGTCGTGAGCGGGGTGCGCAGCTCGTGGCCGGCGTCGGCGACCAGCTGTTTCTGGCGTTCCCTCGATCCGGCCAGGGCGGCGGTCATGGCGTTGAACGAGGAGGACAGGCGGGCGATCTCGTCGGTGCCCGTGACGGGGATGCGGGTGCCGAGGTCTTCGGTCTGCGCGATGTGCTCGACCGCCCGGGTCAGGTCGCCGACCGGGCGCAGCGCGGCGCGGGAGATCGCGAGCCCGGCCCAGGCCGCGCCGAGCACGCCCAGCGCGGTGATGCCGCCGAGTGTGAGCGCGGCGATGCGTTTCGTCCGCTCGATGTGCCCGTACGGTCTGGCCTCCATGACGGCGACGCCGGGTTTGAAGTGCACCGTCACCACCCGGACCCGTTTGCCGTCGCGCGTCTCGCCCCACCGGTAGACGGGCTCGCACGGCTCGAAGGCCTCTTTGTCCTGCTCGTAGTCGGCCAGGATCGGCGAGGGGCCGACCGAGCAGGTGGTGCCGTCCTTGAACAGCAGCGTGGCCAGGCCGTCGGCGAACGGGCCCGGGGTGCCGTCGGACGCGCAGTTTTCCATCAGCCATTTCTTGTCGCCCTGGTCCACCGACGCCAGGATGGTCATGTCGAGGTTGCCGCGCAGCCGGTCGGCCAGGATGACGTACGACAGCGCCGCGCACATCGCGATGGCCACCGCCACCGCCACCGTGACCAGGAGCGTCAGACGGGTGCGCAGGCTGCCGCGGGTGGCCAGGGCGGCCACCCGCGCGCGCAGGCGGCCGCTTCTCACGCCGTGGCCCGCAACACGTAACCCACCCCGCGCACGGTGTGGATCACCCGCGGCTCGCCGCCGGCCTCGGTCTTGCGCCGCAGGTACATCACGTAGACGTCGAGGGAGTTGGACGTCGGCTCGAAGTCGAAGCCCCACACCTCGCTGAGGATCTGGTCGCGGGTCAGCACCTGGCGCGGATGGGCCAGGAACAGCTCCATCAGCAGGTATTCGGTCCTGGTCAGGTCGAGCCTGCGCTCGCCGCGGGTGACCTCCCTGGTCGACGGATCCATCCGCAGGTCGCCGTAGGAGAGCGAGTCGCCCTCGGGAGTGCCCGCGCTGAGCGCGCCCCGCCGCAGCAGGGCGCGCACCCGGGCCAGCAGCTCGTCCAGCTCGAACGGCTTGACGAGGTAGTCGTCGGCGCCCGCGTCGAGCCCCGACACCCGGTCGCCGACCGCGTCGCGGGCGGTGAGCATGAGCACGGGGATGTGGTTGCCGGACGCGCGCAGCCTGCGGCACGCGGTCAGCCCGTCGAGCCGGGGCATCATGACGTCGAGCAGCACCGCGTCGAAGGAGTCCGTGGCGACGGCGTCGAGCGCCTCCTGCCCGTCGACGGCGGTGACGACCTTGTAGCCCTCGAACTCCAGGCTCGACTGCAGGGCCTCGCGCAAGGCGGGCTCGTCGTCCACTACCAGCAACCGTGCGGGCTCGTTCATACAAGAAAACTAAGGGGTCATCATGAGAACGCGATGAAGGATCTCACACCGGCTTCATGAGGAGTTGATGAGCGATCTTCCGAGAGGTCACCACGTGACGGGCATCGCCGTGAGACCGAAGATGGCTCCATCGTACTTGGCGGGCAGCTCCTCGTCGGCCATCGTGACCCGCAGGCCCGGCACGCGCTCGAACAACGTGCGCAGGGCGATCTCCAGCTCGGCCCGCGCCAGGTTCTGGCCCAGGCACTGGTGCACGCCGTAGCCGAAGGCCACGTGGTGGTTGGCGCCGCGCCCTGGGTCGAACGCGTCGGGCCGCTCGAACGCCCGCTCGTCCCGGTTGGCGCTGGCGCCGAGCACGTAGATGCCCTCGCCCTTCTTCACCTGCTGCCCGCCGATCACCTGATCCTCGGTGCTGACCCGGTCGAACGCCACCCAGTCCACGATCGACAGGTAACGCAGCAGCTCGTCCACCGCCGCGGGCCAGCCCGACGGGTCGGCGCGCAGCGCGGCGAGCTGTTCCGGATGGCGCAGCAGGGTGAGCGCGGACAGCGGGATCATGTTCGCGGTGGTCTCGTGACCGGCGACGAGCAGCAGGAAGGCCACGCCCACGAGCTCGTCGTGGGTGAGCGCGCCGCCGGTGATCAGCCGCCCGAACAGGTCGTCTCCCGGCTGTTTCGCCATGGAGGTGATCAGCGTGTCGAGGTAGTCGCGGATGTCCATCGCCGCGGCCATGCGGGCCTGCGGATCGTCGATGGAGGAGACCATCTTTCTGGTCCGCGACTGGAAGAGCTCGCGGTCGGCGTACGGGACCCCGAGCAGCTGGCAGATGACGAGGGACGGCAGCGCCAGCCCGTACGCCTCCACCAGGTCGGCCTCGGGGCCCCTGGCGAGCAGGTCGTCGATGAGCTCGTCCGCGATCCGCTGGATGCCGGGTCGCAGCTCCCTCATCCGCCTGACGGTGAACTCGGGGATGAGCAGGCGCCGGAACCTGCTGTGTTCGGGCGGGTCGAGGTCGATGAAGTGGCCGGCGGTGAACTTCTCCCGCGCCGCCCGCTCCTCCGGCGTCGTCTGCTCGTCCTCGGGCGGGGCGCTGGGATGGCCGGGGGTGGCCGGGTTGGTGCTGATGCCGGCGCCGGCCAGGACCTGCTTGGCCTCGGCGTGCCGGGTGACGAGCCACACGTCGGCGCCGAAGAGCGTGCCCTTGACGAGGGGAGCCCGCTCGCGCATCCGCTCGTACTCGGGTGGGGGCGCGAACGGGCACGTGCGCTGGACAGGGAAGGGCTGAGCCATAGTCTGCTCCCTACAAGCCGGACCGCATTGCTTACTTACGCGAAAGTAAGCAATGTTGGGCCGGTCGTCAAGTGAGGGAGTGGCATGGCTGGGCGGCGGACGGACACACGAGAGCGAATCCAGCAGGTCGCGCTGGAGCTGTTCGCCGAGCACGGATACGAGAAGACCACGCTGCAGGAGGTGGCCGAGCGGCTGGACATCACCAGACCGGCGCTCTACTACCACTTCCGGACGAAGGAGGCGATCCTCGCCAGCGTGGTGGACCGGCTCGGGGAGTCCATCGAGGAACTGGTGACCTGGGCCAAGCAGCAGCCGGCGACGGCCGAGGCCCGGCAGGAGATCCTGCGGCGCATCGCCGGACTGCTGGAGGACCAGTGGCGACCGCTGTTCAGGTTCGCGCAGGTGAACCAGGGGATCATGCGGCAGAGCGCGGCCGGCGAGCGGTTGCAGGCCGGGGTGCTGAGCATGCTGTCACTGCTGGCCACGCCGGACGCGGGCCCGGTCAAGCAGTTCGAGGCCAGGCTGGCGGTCTTCGCGGTGATCATCGGGAACGTGCCGTCGCTCTTCGACCTGGGGCTGGAGGACTCCGAACGCACGGCGGTGGCGCTGGAGGTGGCCACCAAGCTCATCACGGACGACTGAGAGCCTGCCGGCAGAGGGGTTGATCGCTGACCCGACGGCGAAGACGCGGGACGGCCGTGACGACGCGCGGAGCACGGCGTCGGACCACGACGTGCGGAGAAGGGGTCAGACCACGTCGAACTCGTTTCCCTCGGGATCCGTCATCGCCACCGCGTAGTGATCGACCCCGGGCTGCGACAGCACCCGCACGACGGACGCACCCGCCTGAACCAGCCGTTCGACCTCGGCGTCCACCCGCGCCTTCCGCGTCTCCAGCGGCACGTCCTCCCGCCTGCCGCCCACCTCTACGTCCAGGTGAAACCGGTTCTTGGCCACCTTGGCCTCGGGCACCTGCTGAAACCAGATCCTCGGCCCGTGCCCCTCGGGATCGACGATGCTGTCGCTGCAGTCGCCCTCGCCCAGTTCGTCTTCCGGCACGCCGAGACTGCGCCAGTAGTCCCGCCAGGTCTCGAACGCGCCGGGCGGGGGCTCCACCTCGTAGCGCAGCGCGCCCGCCCAGAACCGGGCCATCCGCTCGGGCTCCGTACAGTCGACGACCAGCTGATAAGAGATCACGGCGACCATCCTGCCGGATCCGTCCGACAATTACCGGCTCACGGTCGGGACGGGTCCGGCAGGCACCAAGACCGGCGAAAGGGCGTACCTCAGCGTCTCAGCAGGGCCATCGCGGCGTTGTGGCCGCCGATCCCGCTCACCGCGCCGCCCCTGCGGGCGCCGGCGCCGCACATGAGGATCCGCTCGTGCTCGGTCTCCACGCCCCAGCCGCCCTCCTCCGCGTACGGCCAGCTCAGGTCGGTGTGGAAGATGTGGCCGCCCGGCAGGCCCGCGTCGCGTTCGAGGTCGACGGGCGACTTGGCCTCGACGCAGAGGGAGCCGTCGGGGACGCGGAGCAGGCAGTCCTCGATGGGCTCGGCCAGGACCGTGTTGATGGAGGCGAAGGTGGCGTCCAGAGCCATCTTCCGCGCCTTTTCCGGATTTTTCCGGAAAAGGCGGGCGGGCATGTGCAGGCCGAACAGCGTCATCGTCTCCGCGCGGCCCCGCAGCTCAGGACCGAGGATCGACGGGTCCGTCAGCGAATGGCAGTAGACCTCGGCCGGCGGCAGCTCAGGGATCTCGCCGCGCGCCGCCTGCGCGTACGCGGTGCCGAGCTGATCGCGTCCCTCGTTGATGTGGAACGTACCGCTGAAGGCCGCCCGCGGGTCCACCGAGGCGTCCTTGAGCCTGGGCAGCCGCGTGAGCACCATGTTGACCTTGAGCTGCGCGCCCTCCGGCACCGTCACGGGGCGGCCCAGCACCCGGTCGAGCACGGCGGGCGGCAGGTTGACCAGCACGTGGCCGCCGTTCACCGTGTGCTCGCCGTCCTCGGCCACGTACGTGACCTCGCCCGTCGGTGCGATGCCGATGATCTCGGCGCCGGTCCTGATCTCGGCGCCCGCCCGCCTGGCCGCCGCCTCCAGCGCGCCGGAGACCGCGCCCATGCCGCCGACGGGGACGTTCCACTCGCCGGTGCCGTCGCCGATCACGTGGTAGAGGAAGCACCGGTTGGCCAGCAGGTCGGCGTCGGGGTCGGCGAACGTGCCGATCAGCGCGTCGGTGAGCACGACCCCGCGCACGGTGTCGTCACCGAACCGCTCGTCCACCGTCCGGCCGATCGGCTGGGCGAACAGGTCACGCCACGCCTCGGGGCCGACCAGGCGCTCGATCTCGGCCTGGGGGCGCAGGGGTTCGAGCAGGGTGGGGGCCAGAGCCCGCGCCACCTCGCCGACCATGCCGTAGAAACGCCGCCACGCCTCGTGGTCGGCCTCACCGCCGGTGACGTCCCTGAACGAGGCCGCCGTACGCAGGTCGTCCTCGTTGTCCACGAGCAGGCCGCGCTCGCCTCGCGGCGTGTAGGAGGCGTAACGGCGGCGGCGCAGCTCCAGGTCGAGCCCCAGGTCGCGGACGATGGCCGAGGGCAGGAGGCTGACCAGGTAGGAGTAACGCGACAGGAGCACGTCGACCCCGGGGAAGGCGCGCGTGGAGATCGCCAGCCCGCCCACGTGGCCGTAGCGCTCCAGCACCAGCACCCTGCGCCCGGCCCCGGCGAGATAGGCGGCCGCGACCAGCCCATTGTGCCCGCCGCCTGCGATGACCACGTCGAACCTACTCACCACCGCACCATACGACCCAAACCACACCATTCGTCAACGCCACGACCGACGTCACCGGCCCCCACCCCTGTCCGCCTTCAGGAGCCGACGTCGGACAGGGGTGATGGGACGGGGTCATGAGGCCGGAATCAGAGGGACCGGGTCGCGGAGTCGGGGTCACGGGACCGGGGCCAGACGGCCAGCGTCACGGAGTCGGGCCGAGGTCAGTGGGCCGGTGCCACGGGCGCCTGGCGTCACGGGCGGCCGACATCACGGGCCGGCGTGAGGGGGCGACCGGTGTCAGGGGCGGCTGGCGATTGACAGGAGGGTGGCGGCCGGGCCGGTCAGTGCTCGGCCGCGTCGCCATACCGCGCGCAGGCTTCTGACCAGGTTGATGCCCGCCAGCGGCACCTCCACCAGCCGCCCGGTGTCCACGTCGGCCTCCACCGCGTACCGGCTCAGCACCGCCGGCGCCGCCCCCGCCTGGGCCGCGCCCTTGACCGCCGAGTTCGATCCCAGTTCCAGCCGCGGGCTGGCGCGGTGCAAGCCGCCGAAGGCGACGTCCAGCGTCTCCCGGGTGCCCGAGCCTGGCTCACGTACCACGAGGGGCGTGGCGGCCAGCTCAGGACCTCTCAGCGCCGTACGGCGGCGCGCCCACGGATGCCCCGGCGCCACCACGACCACCAGCCGGTCGGTTCCCACGACCCGCCCGGCCAGCCCGTCGGGCACGCTGGGCCCCTCCACGAACCCCAGCTCCACCTCCCCGGCCAGCACCCGCGCCGCCACGTCGGCGGAGTTGACCACGTCGAGACCCACCTGCACGTCGGGCTCCCGGTTCTGCAGCTCGCCGAGCCAGCGCGGCACCAGGTACTCGGCCACCGTCATGCTGGCGGCCACCCGCAGATGGGCGGCCTCGCTGTGTCGCACGGCCTGGACGGCCCGCATGAGCTCCTGCGCGGCGGCGAGCACCTGCGCGGCCCAGCCGGCCACCATCTTGCCCTCGGCGGTGAGCGCGGAGCCGCGCGGCGTACGCTCGATCAGCGGCAGGCCGAGGCGGCGTTCGAGGTGCGCGACACGCTTGCTGGCGGACGGCTGCGCGATCCCCGCCGCCCTGGCCGCGCGCCCGAGGCTGCCCAGCTCGCCGACGTCGACGAGGAGCTTCAGCGAGTCGAGATCGGGCAGCGCACTCATAGCCACAGGCTATGACCTCCCAGGCAAGGCGTGGCTACCGGCCGCTTCCGCCGCTCAGAAGACTGAGATCATGCCCGCCACCGCGCAGGAACCCACCGCCCGGCCCACCCAGGAATCCGCCCGGAGAACCAGGTGGGCGACCTCCTGCGAGTCCGCCCGGAAAACCGCGTGGACAACCGCCTGGGGATCCGCCCGGAGAGCCATCCGAACCGCCGCTTGGAGAACCACCCTGGCAGGCTCCTGGGTATCCGTCCGCACAGCGATCCGTACAGCGATCCGTACAGCGAGCTGGGCATCCGTCCGGGAAAACGCCCGTCTCCTGTGGCCCGGTCTTCTCGTGGCGATCGTCGCGACGGCGCTGTCGGTGATCGTCAACCGGTACGTCCCCGCGCTCAGCCCCGCCGTCATCGCCGTCCTCGCGGGCGCCGTCATGGCGAACCTGACGGGCATCGGGACGCGGCTCCGGCCCGGGCTCGCGTTCGTCTCCAGGCGGGTGCTGCGCGTCGCGATCGCCCTGCTCGGCCTGCAGATCGCCCTCCCCGACGTGCTCGGGCTCGGCTGGCGGACGCTGGCGATCGTGACGGTCGCGACGGGGCTCACGTTCGTCACCACCCAGCTGATCGGGCGCGCGCTCGGCGTGAGTCCCGGCACGTCGCTGCTCATCGCGACGGGGGTGTCCATCTGCGGCGCCGCCGCCATCGCCGCCATGCGGGAGAGCGCCGGCCTGGCCGACGACGACGAGGCCGCGGCGAGCGCGCTCGGGGTCGTGGTCCTGTACGGGACCGCGGCCATCCCCGTCGTGCCCCTCCTGGGCTCGCTCCTGGGCCTGTCGGCGGCGCAGCTCGGTGTGTGGACGGGCGCCGCCGTGCACGAGGTGGCACAGGTGGCCGCGATCGGCGCCGCCTCAGGGGTGCTGGCCGCCGCCGTCACGGTCAAGCTGGGCCGCGTGGTGCTGCTGGCCCCGATCGTGGCCCTGACGTCCTATCGCCGGCGCGGGACACACGACCGGCAGCACGGGGCGAACGGCCGTCAGCACCGGACGCATGACCGTCAGCGCGGGGCGAGGCCGCCGATCGTGCCGCTGTTCGTGGCCGCGTTCCTCGCGATGGTGCTGCTGCGCGGCACCGGGCTGGTTCCCCAGGCGGTCACGGCGGCCGTTCCCGCACTGACGAACGTGCTCATGGCCGCCGCCCTGTTCGGTCTCGGAACCGGTATCGACCTGCGGAAACTGGCCCGGGGCGGCCGGGCGGCGCTGCTCGGCGGGATCGCCACGGCGATCATCGCGGCCACGTCCCTGGCGGGGGTCGCGGTTCTCGTGTGATCCTCGGGTGGACGGCCGGGCCGGGTGCCCGTACGCTGCTCGGTTCGGAACAAATCCCGTGAAAACGGCCGTTCCTCCTATGTCAGGGCCAAGGACCACGCAAGGAGCACGAAACTCACCATGCGCAGCACCACCGACTCCCTTCTGCGGCCGTCCGACGAGGTCGCCGAGGCCCTGGCAAGCGGCGCGCCGGTCGTGGCCCTGGAGTCCACGATCATCTCCCACGGGCTGCCGCAGCCGCGCAACCTGGAGGTGGCGCGGGAACTGGAGGGTGTCGTACGCGCGGCGGGCGCCGTGCCCGCCACGATCGCCGTGCTCGACGGCGTGCCCCGCATCGGCCTGAACGAGGTCGAGCTGGAGCGCATCGCGACCGAGCCGGGGCTGCGCAAGCTGGGCCAGCGCGACCTGCCCGTGGCGGCGGCGCTGAAGGCCAGCGGCGCCACCACCGTGTCGGCCACGTCCTTCCTGGCCGCCCGCGCCGGCATCCGCGTCTTCGCCACCGGCGGGCTCGGCGGCGTGCACCGCGGCTGGGTCGAGGACCAGGACGAGTCCGCTGATCTCGGCACGCTCGCCACCACCCGCATCACCGTCGTCTGCGCCGGGGTCAAGTCGATCCTCGACGTGCCGGCCACACTGCAGCGGCTGGAGACGCGGGGCGTGAGCGTGGTGGGCTTCCGTACCGACTACTTCCCCGGCTTCTACCTGCACTCCTCCGGCCAGCCGATCGACTGGCGGATCGAGTCGCCCGGCGACGCGGCGGCCATCATGCGCGGCCAGGACACGCTCGGCGGCGCGGACAGCGCCCTCATCGTGGCCAACCCGGTCCCCGAGGATCAGCAGCTCGACCCCGAGCTGCACGACCGCGTGCTCGGCGAGGCGCTGGCCGCCGCCGAGCGTGAGGGCGTCAAGGGACAGGCGATCACCCCGTTCCTGCTCGGCTACCTGGTGGACGGCACCGGCGGCGCGTCGCTGGAGGCCAACCTGGCCGCCGTACGCGGGAACACCGCCCTGGCCGCCCGGATCGCCCTGTCCTGGGCCCGATCGTGACGGACGGCGCCCTGCTCGTCGTCGGCGACGTGGTCACCGACGTCGTGGCCAGGCACGGCGCACCCGTCACGGCGGGCACCGACACGGCGGCCGACATCGTGCTGCGGCCCGGCGGCTCGGGCGCGAACACCGCCGCCTGGGCCGCCTCCCTGGGCGCCGAGGTCCATCTGCTGGCCAGGGTGGGCTACGACAGCAGCGAGTGGCACGCCACCGAGCTGATCAAGACGGGCGTCAACCCTCACTTCGCCGTGGACTCCGCGCACCCCACGGCGGTGGTGATCGCGATGGTGGACAAGAGCGGCGAGCGCTCGATGCTCACCAACCGCGGCGCCGGCGGCCTGATCTCCGAGGCCGACTGGGATCCGTCCCTGCTCGACGGCGTGGCCATGCTGCACCTTTCCGGATACGTGCTGTTCGCCGAGGCCGGGCTGCGCCTGGCCAGGCGGGCGATGGCGGACGCGGCGGCGGCGGGCGTGGCGATCAGCGTCGATCCGGCCTCCACGGGCCCGCTGCGCGACTTCGGCGTAGAACGTTTCATCCGCGAGACGGCGCCGGCCGGGCTGGTCATCCCCAATCTTGACGAGGCCCTTTTGCTCAGTGGGGCGGCGACGGCCACGCGGGCGGCCGTACTCTTGAGTGAGACATACGGCACAGCGGTCGTGAAGCTCGGCGCCGGCGGAGCGCTGGCCGCCGTCGACGGAGAGGTGGTGGCGACCGCGGAAGGTGTGTCCGCCGAGGTCGTGGACTCGACGGGGGCGGGTGACGCCTTCGCCGCCGGGTTCCTCGCCGCCACCCTGCTCGGCTCCGCCGAACAGGCCGCGCTGGAGGCCGGCTGCCGTGCCGGTGCCGCATGTGTGGCCCAGGTGGGGGGCCGTCCACGGTACGGTTTGGATCTGAACCGTCTTTACCCTATTCACACTGATTGATAGCTTGCCGCGTAGGCTTGCACCATTAGCCACATGCGTTACGGGCAGCACACGCGGCTCACTGGGGAGGATAAGGTCCGCCGATGGAAGTCGAGTCATCGATCTGCCTGAGCGACCTCATCCCTGCGCTGCGTTGGAGCCGCCCTCAGCAGGTGGCCGAGGCGTTGGGCGATCCGCGCCTGCCGGCGGGGTGGTGGTCCTCCCTGCCGCTGTCGAAGGCGCTCGGCACCGCCGGGCTCGACTGGATCTGCGAACGCCTGGCCAAGCTGGCCGCCGCCCGCTGGGATCACCTGCCGCTGGCCGACCTGCTGCCCGCGCTGACGGTTCACCACATCGACCCGGCGCTGCCCGGCTGGTCCGAGGCCACCCGCACCGCCGTCACCGGCCTCGGCGGCTGGCAGCGGCTGCGCCGCCTGTCACCCAGTGACCTGGGCACCCCGTCGGCCACGCCCGAGGTCGTGATCGGCTCGGTCCTGCGCGAGATCCTGGGCCGTATCCCCGCCCATCGCGAGATCCCGGTCGCCGCGGGCCATCCCGAGGTCACCCGGCCGCTGCAGCGTGACCAGATGCCCGTCGCCTCCCGTGGCACGGGCACCTTTCCCGCGGTCGGGCCCGACGGCACGCCGCAGTCGCGCAGCGCCTTCACCCCCTCCGAGGCCAACCCGAGCGGCCCCCAGCCGACCGGCCCGTTCGCCGGGCAGGGGCAGGGGGACCTCCGCCGGCCCGCGCCCGGCCAGAGCGGCGCCTTCCCCGTGCCGTCGGCGGCCGACAGCGGGCCCCGCTCCACCGGTTCCTTCCCCGCGGCGCCGTCCTCAGAGGGCAACTCCCGCCAGCAGGGCGTCTTCCCCGCGCCGACCTCCACCGACAGCCCGACGGGGTCCTTCTCCGCCGCCGAGGGCACCTCGCGTCAGACGGGCTCGTTCCCCGCCGCACCCGGCCAGGGCGACGACCGGCGCCAGTCCGGCGCCTTTCCCGCGCCGCCGTCCTCGGAGGGCACCCAGCGTCAGACGGGCTCGTTCCCGGCCGTGCCCTCCTCGGAGAGCAGCCCGCGCCAGAGCCTCTTCCCCGCGCCGCCCTCTTCCGCGGGCAACCAGCGCCACACCGGTTCCTTCCCGGCCGTGCCCGGCCGGGACAAGGACCGGCGCCACACTGGCTCTTTCCCGGCCGTGCCGCCTTCCGACGGCAAACCGCCTCAGACGGGCTCGTTCCCCGCCGTACCCTCCTCGGAAGGCAATGCCCGCCAGAGCGGCGCCTCCCCGGGCCCGTCGTCCTCCGACAACCCTTCGCGCTCGACCGGCTCGTTCTCCGCGCAGCCCCAGACGGGCTCGTTCTCGGCGCAGCCACAGAGCGGCGCGAGCCCGCGTCAGGGGTTCGCGGGCGAGGGCGGCCTGCCGCAGCGCCCCGCGCCCGGCCAGTCCGAGCGTCTTCCGCAGCGCCCCGCGGGCCCGCAGGCCGGCCGCCAGGACGCC
>NZ_BAAAMU010000143.1:0-25560 GCF_039529435.1 Nonomuraea maheshkhaliensis | reverse complement strand
GGCCTGGCCGAGACCCCCGGCGTCCTGGCCGTCCACCGCCCGCCTGGCGCCGCCCCCGGCCCCAAGATCCACATAGACCCGCACCGCTAGCCCGGAGCCCCGTACGGCCCCGCGCCGACCGGCCGAAGACCCCCGCACCGCTGGGCCGGAGCTCGCCGCAGTTCGTGCCGATGAAAGAGTAGGAAACTTGATGAAAGCGCCGGATTCCGCAGTCCTGGACACGGTGGAGGCCGCCGTGCCGGGTATCGCCCGTACCCGGGCCGGCGACCGGCTCGGCATGGCTCACGACGCCTCCCACTACCTGCTCACCCCGCAGGCCGTCCTGGTGCCGGAGAGCGCCGAGCAGGTCGCCGCGCTGCTGCGGACGGGCCTGCCGCTCACCTTCCGTTCCGGCGGCACCAGCCTGAGCGGGCAGGGCGTCAGCGAGCACCTGCTGGTGGACACGCGCCGGCACTTCCGCGGCATCGAGGTGCTGGACGGCGGCGAGCGCGTCCGCGTCCAACCCGGCGCGGTGCTGCGCCAGGTCAACGCCCGCCTGGCCCCCTACGGCCGCAAGCTCGGCCCCGACCCGGCCAGCGAGTCGGCGTGCACGATCGGCGGCGTGGTGGCCAACAACTCCAGCGGCATGACCTGCGGCACGCACGCCAACACGTACCGGACGCTGGAGTCGATGACGGTCGTGCTGCCCAGCGGCACCGTGATCGACACCGGCGCCCCCGACGCCGACGAGCGGCTGCGGGCGCTGGAGCCCGCGATCGTCGGCGGCCTGGCCCGGCTGCGCGACCGCGTGCGCGGCGACGCCGAGTCGGTGCGCCGCATCACCGCGCAGTTCTCGCTCAAGAACACCATGGGGTACGGACTCAACAGCCTCCTCGACCACGACTCGCCCGCGCAGATCCTCGCCCACCTGATCATCGGCAGCGAGGGCACGCTCGGCTTCGTCGCCGAGGCGGTCTTCCGCACGGTCCCCGCGCACCGCCTGGCCGCCACCGGCCTGCTCGTCCTGCCCACCCTGCGCGAGGCGATGGCCGCGATGCCGGAGCTGGTCGCCGCCGGGCCGGCCGCGGTCGAGCTGCTGGACGCCGAGTCGCTGCGGGTGGCCCAGACCGACCCCAAGGCCGACGACGTGCTGCGCTCCCTCGACGTCGCCGGGCACGCCGCGCTGCTGGTCGAGTGGCAGGAGTCCGACGCCGACCTGCTCACCGAGCGCGAGCGCGCCGCCGAGCGGGCGTTCGCCGGGCTGCGCCTGTCCGTCCCCGCCCGGCTCGGCAGGGAGGCCGGCGTCAGGGCCGCGCTGTGGCACATCCGCAAGGGTCTGTACGCCTCCGTGGCCGGCGCCCGCCCCAGCGGCACGACCGCCCTGCTGGAGGACGTCGCCGTTCCCGTGCCCGTGCTCGCGGACCTGTGCGACGACCTCACCGAGCTGTTCGCCAAGCACCGCTACGAGCGCAGCGTCATCTTCGGCCACGCCAAGGACGGCAACCTGCACTTCATGCTGAACGAGCGCTTCGGCACCGAGCTGCAGCGTTACGCCGACTTCACCGAGGACATGGTCGAGGCCGTGCTGGGGCGCGGCGGCACGCTCAAGGCCGAGCACGGCACCGGCCGCGTCATGGCCCCGTTCGTCCGCCGCCAGTACGGCGACGAGCTCTACGACGTCATGCGCGAGATCAAGCGCCTGTGCGACCCGGCGGGCACGCTCAACCCCGGCGTCGTGCTCACCGACCGCGACGACGCCCACCTGCGCGACCTCAAGCAGGTCGTCACCGTCGAGCCCGAGGTCGACCGCTGCGTCGAGTGCGGCTACTGCGAGCCCGTCTGCCCCAGCCGCGACCTGACCACCACCCCGCGCCAGCGCATCGTGCTGCGCCGCGAGATGGCCGCCGCCGAGGCCGCCGGCGATCACGCCCTGGTCCGGGCGCTGGAGGCGGACTACGGCTACGACGCCGTGGACACGTGCGCCGTCGATGGCATGTGCGCCACCGCATGTCCCGTCCTGATCAACACCGGCGACCTGACCAAACGGCTGCGCGCCGAACGCCACGGCCGCGCCGCGAAGCAGGGCTGGAACAGCGCCGCCAAGCACTGGGACGGCCTCACCCGCGCGATGAACCTGGCCCTGGACGCCGCCGCCGCGACCCCGCCCGCCCTTCCCGAGGCCGGCAGCCGGGCCGCCCGCGCGCTGGCGGGCCCGAAGACGGTGCCGCAGTGGACCCGCGACCTGCCCAGGGGCGGCACCCGGCGCCGCCCGGTCCCGGCCGCCGATCCCGACGCCGTCTACCTGCCCTCCTGCCTGAACACGATGTTCGCCCCCGCCGGCGACGGGCCCGGCGTCATGACCGCCTTCCAGCGCCTGGCCGCCCGGGCCGGCATCACGCTGCGCGTGCCCGCCGAGATCGCCGGGCTGTGCTGCGGCACCCCCTGGTCGTCCAAGGGGTACGCCGACGGCCACGAGACGATGGCCGGCCGCGTCCGCGACGCCCTCGCGCGGGCCACCCGCGACGGGCGCGTCCCGGTCGTCACCGACGCCGCCTCGTGCACCGAAGGGTACGCCCACCTCGTGCCCGATCTGAAGGTGCTCGACGCGGTCGCCTACACCGCCGAGCACCTCCTGCCCCGCCTCCCGGCCGCCCGCCGTCTGCCGTCGCTGGCCCTGCACCCCACCTGCTCCTCCACCCGGCTGGGCCTGGACGCCGCCATCGCGAGCATCGCGCGGGCCGTGGCCGAGGAGGTGGTGATCCCCGAGGGCTGGCAGTGCTGCGCCTTCGCCGGGGACCGCGGCCTGCTCCACCCCGAGCTCACCGCCTCCGCCACCCGCGCCGAGGCCGCCGCCGTGACGGCCGGGGACTTCGCGGCGCACGCCTCGGTGAACCGTACGTGCGAGCTCGGCATGACCCGCGCCACCGGAAAGCCGTACCAGCACCTGCTGGAACTCCTCGACCAGGCCACCGCCCCACCGTCCTGTCAGGCGGTCACCGTCCTGTCAGGCGGTCACCGGATCGCCGAGCCGGAGCCGGCCGGGCCCTCTGGGCACGAGGCGGATGCCGAACCACGTCTTGCCGTCCCGGAGGCGGTGCCGGGCGAGGGTCCTGAGCGGCTCCTTGCCCCTGGCGCCGGTGGCCGGGTCGATGGTGGTGACCGCGCATCGGTCGCACGCCTCCGAGACGCGGAAGTCCACCTCGCCGATCCTGACCTCCTTCCACGCGTCCTCGGCGTACGGCTCGCCGCCGTCCACGACCACGCTCGGCCGGAACCGCGCCATGTCGAGCGGTGTGTCGCCGCCGATCTGCTCGTCCAGGAGGCGGAGCGAGGCGGCGGACGTCAGCAGCAGCGGGGCGTCCCAGGCGAAACTGACCACCTCGCCGGGCAGGCCGCCGTGCGCGGGGTCGATGGCCCGGCGGCCGGGATCGTCCAGCCAGACGAGCCGGGCGGGCCGGCCGAGCAGTTCGGTGAACCAGGCGCAGGCGGCGTCATCGGCGGCGATCGCGCGATCCAGCCCGCTGAACGTCACGGGGACCGGCTCGCCCGTGGCCTTGGGGACCTCCAGATCGGGCCGGCCAGGGGCGGAGAGCAGCAGGCCGCCGCCGTCGAGGTTGCGCGCCAGGACCGAGACCATCCGGGGGTAGTCGCCCAGCCAGATGTGCGCACCTAGTTCGTCGACGACCGCCCACCGACGATCGCCGGCCAGCCCCCAGGGCTCCACGGCGACGTTCGCTACGGGCAACCCAGCCCCGGACTTAACCGGATAAATCCGGATATCGACCAGTCGCATGCCCGCATCGTAGATCGCCGCCTCGACGGTGGACAGCCTCCGGCCCCGCCGGATCCGGCCGCCGGACGGCCCCGGAGCCGCAGGGGCAGGAGCCGCGGGGGCCGGTGCCGGGCGGCCCGGCGGTCCTCAGATGCGGTCGCTGAGGGTGCTGAGCAGGTGTCCGAAGGCGCGGGTGGCCAGGCGGGGTGAGGCGGCGGCGTTCATCCGCATCACGTACTCGCTCTGCATCAGCGCCCGCGGACCCGACACCGCGAGGCCGTGCGTCGCCATCGTGGAGGCCAGGGCCGCGCGCCGTTTGCGCTTGGCGGAGTAGAGGCCGACCACCCGGGACGGATCGGGCACCGTGTCCAGACAGCTCACCAGGGTCGCCACGTCCTCCAGCGCCTGGTTCGTGCCCTGCGCCATGAAGGGCGGCATCCCGTGCGCGGCGTCCCCGAGCAGCACGCACCGGCCCGCGCCCCAGCGGGACGGCACCTTGTGCCGGGTGTGCGGGAACAGTTCGGCGTCGCCCTCACCCAGGGAGGCCAGCAGTTCCCCGACCGGCGCCGCCCAGCGACCGAACCGCCGGCGCAGCAGCCGCACCGGGTCGAGGGCGGGCGCCCCCGGCGCGTACGGCACGTCGAAGAACCACTGCATGAGCCCGTCGCCGGCCCCCATGTACCCGAAGTCGCCCTGCCGGCCGACCATCAGCGTCGTGACGGCCCCGGGGTCGAACGGCGCCGGCGTCAGCCCCTGCCAGATCGCCACCCCGGTCAGCGCCGCCTCGCCGTCGCCCAGCACCAGGGCGCGCACCCGCGAGCGCACCCCGTCGGCCCCCACCAGGAAGTCGCCGTCGTACTCCTGCCCCGCCTCGGTCCGCACCCGTACGCCGTCGCCGTCGGCCCGCAGGCCCGTGACCCGCGCCCCGAACCGGACGGTGCCCTCGGGCAGGACGCCCTCCAGCAGGCCGATCAGCGACGAGCGCGGGATCACCCTGGCCTCCGAGCCGAACCGCTCCGCCAGCGCCTCCAGGTCCATCTCCAGCACCTCGCGCCCCCGGGAGGTCCGTAACCGCAGCGTGGTCAGCCGCTGCCCGCTCCCCTCCAGGCCGACGCCCAGGTCGCGGAGGATGGCCGTGCCGTTGCACCACAGGGTGATGGCCCCGCCTCCGGTGCGCAGCCGCGGCGCCCGTTCCAGCACCACCACCTCGTGCCCCGCCGCGATCAGCCCCCGCGCGGCGGCGAGCCCGCTGATCCCCGCCCCTGCCACGATCACCCGCACGTCTGGCCCCCACTCATAGCTCTACTTATCGTAGTACTACGAGTTATAGAGCATTATCGGGTGAACGTCCACGAGCATGCTCAGGCCGCCTCCTGGCGTACGCTCGGAAGCGGCATGGGCGAACGGCATCTGACGATCGGCGAGCTGGCGAGGAGCACCGGCGTCGCCACCTCGGCGCTGCGTTACTACGAGGAGCTCGGCCTGATGCCGGCCCCCACGCGGATCTCCGGGCAGCGTCGCTACCCGGAGTCGGCCACGGCGCTCGTCGGCACGATCCTGCTGCTGCGCGACTGCGGGTTCACGCTGCACGAGTGCAAGGAGTTCCTCGCCACGCACACGCGCGGCGACGACTGGCGGGAGCTGATCCGGCGCAAGCTCGCCGAGCTCGACGAGCAGATCGCCAGGGCCCAGGTCGCCAGGCGGGCCGTCGCCCACGCGCTCGGCTGCCCGCACGACGAGCTGCCCGCCTGCCGCAACTTCACCGCCGCCCTGGAGGCCCGGCTGGCCGGGCTGCCCCTGGAAGAGGCCCACCCGCACTGACGCGGAAGACGCCCGCTCTCCCTGACCCGGAAGAGGCCCGCTTTCTGTGGTCAGTAGAGCCAGCGGTACGAGCGCACCACGTCCGCCGCGTCCCGGCCTGCGGCGCGGGCGGCGTCGGCCTCGCGTACCGCGACGAAGGCGCCGACCAGCTCCTCGCCCAGCGCCGCCCGGATGCGCTCGTTGGCCCGCAGTTCGGCGAGCTGCTGCTCGACTGTGACGGGCAGCAGGCGGATGCCGTGCGCCGCACGCCGGTCCTCGCTCCAGCCGCCGGGGTCCTCCTGCACCGGATCAGGCGGCGTGAGGCCGTCCTCGACGCCGGCGACGCCCGCCGCGATCACGGCGGCCAGCGCGAGATAGGGGTTAGCGGAAGCGTCGGACGGCTTGAGCTCGACGTTGGCGTGCCCGGCCCCGAGCAGGGGAGTGGCCGGTACGAACCGCAGCGACGCCTCCCGGTTCTCGATGCCCCAGAAGGTGTAGGCCCCGCACCAGTAGCCGGGCCGCCTGCGCTGCAGCGACGACAGGCTGGGCGCGGTGACGGCCACGATCGCGGGCAGGTCGCGCAGCAGGCCGGCCAGGTAGGCGCCGCCCTCGGCGGTCATGCCGCCGGGGCCGTCGCCGCCTGACAGCAGGTTGCTCCCCGCGCGGGACACCGACGTGTGCAGGTGCCAGCCGTTGCCCACCTGCCCGAGCGTGACCAGCGGCGCGAATCCGGCCCGCAGGCCGTGGGCGCGGGCCGCCGCGTGCACGGTCTGCCGCGCCAGCAGTTGCCGGTCGGCCGCGGTGACCGGGTCGGCGGGGGCGATGTTGAACTCGAACTGCCCGGGGCCGTACTCGCCGTGGAACTGGCCGACGGGGACGCCGTTGCGGTCGAGGTCGCGCAGCAGCTGCTCGGCGAAGGCGTCCACGGCGAGCATCTTGGCCGGGCCGTAGGAGGGGCCGTCGTAGACGGGACGCACGTCGCCGTCGCCGTCGTCGCTCGCCCGGCTGAGGTGGAACTCCATCTCGTAACCCGCCAGGAGGTCGAGCCCGAGCGCCGCGGCCCTGGCCACCTGCCGTTCCAGGACGCCTCGCTGGTCGTACGGCCACGCGGAGCCGTCGGCCGCCACCTGCCGCCCCGGCACCCACGCGAACCCGGGCTGCCCGGCGAGCCGGACGAGCCGGTCGGCGACGGGCATCAGCCGGATGTCGCCCGAGGGCGTGCCCAGCGGGGCGTGCTCGAAGGTGATGCCGTCGTGGGAGTCGAAGACCGCGAACAGCGGCGTGATCCCGACCCCGCGCTCGACGGCGGCGCCGTACTGGCCGGCCGGCACCGTACGGGAGCGGGGGATGCCGTTGTTGTCGGCCCACACGATCGTGACCCCGGCCACCCCGGCGGCGGCCGGATCCCCCCCGGAGGTGGCCGAATCCTGTCGGTCCGTTTCCGTCAGTCGTGCCCCGGAACCCACCACGTCCAGCATCGGCATTCCCCCCACGATCAGCCTGCTGACCTGGCCACTTTAACGCGGAACCCCCTGCGCGCACGGCGATACACGCGAAAACGATTTGAACGAGTGAGTACTCGCTCATTACGATTCGTCCCCATGACCAGAAGGCGAAGGGTGCCGGCCATGGCGCCTGAAGACCGCAGGGCCGCGCTCATCGCCGCCACCGTCCCGCTCCTGCGCGAACACGGCACCGCCGTCACCACCCGACAGATCGCCGAGGCCGCGGGCGTGGCCGAGGGCACGATCTTCGGCGTCTTCCCCGACAAGATCTCGCTGTTGCGCGCCGCCCTGATGGCCGCGTTCGACCCGGCGCCGGCGGTGGCCGCCCTGGCCTCCATCGGCACCACACTGGAGCTGCGCGCGCGGCTGTGCGCGGCCGTGTCGATGCTGCGCAAGGGCATGCACGCCAACGCCAAGCTGTACACCGCGCCCAAAACGCTGCTGGCCGACGACCCCGAGTTCGGCGAGCGCATGCTGGAGAGCCGCAGGCAGATCATGGAGGCCATCGCGGCCCTGGTCGAGCCCGACCGCGAGCGGCTGCGCCGCTCTCCTCACGCCACGGCACAACTGCTGCTCATGCAGGTCGCCGTCACCGTCCACCACGGCCTCGGCGGCCTCGGCGGAGACGACCTGGGCGGCATGGACGACGAGGAGATCGTCTCCGTGCTGCTCGACGGGCTGCTCGCGCGGCCCGATCTCACCCCTTTGACAGAAAGCCCCCACTGATGCTGCTCCGCCTGCTGCGGGCCCAGCTCAAGCCGTACGGAAAAGAGATCACGCTCGTCGTCCTCTTCCAGTTCGTACAGACGCTGGCCACGCTCTATCTCCCCACCCTCAACGCCGACATCATCGACGACGGCGTCGTCAAGGGCGACACCGGTTACATCATGCGCGTCGGGATGGTGATGCTGGCCGTCACGCTGGTCCAGATCGTCTGCTCGATCGTGGCCGTCTACTACGGCGCCCGCACCTCGATGGCCCTGGGGCGCGACATGCGGGCCGCGATCTTCCACCGGGTGCAGGACTTCTCCGCCCAGGAGGTCAGCCGGTTCGGGCCGCCGTCCCTGATCACCAGGACCACCAACGACGTGCAGCAGATCCAGCTGCTCGTGCTCATGACGTTCACGATGATGGTGGCGGCGCCGATCATGTGCGTCGGCGGGATCGTGCTGGCGCTGAATCAGGACACGACGCTGTCCTCGCTGCTGCTCGTCGTGCTGCCGCTGATGATCGCGATCGTGGGCACCATCGTGGTTCTGATGCGGCCGTTGTTCCGTACGATGCAGGAGCGCATCGACCGGATCAACCAGGTGCTGCGCGAGCAGATCACCGGCATCCGGGTGATCAGGGCCTTCGTCCGCGACCGGCACGAGCGCGAGCGCTTCGCGGTGGCCAACGAGCAGCTGACGGACGTGTCGCTGCGGGTCGGGCGGCTGATGGCGCTGATGTTCCCCACCGTCATGCTGGTCGTGAACCTGTCGAGCGTCGCCGTGGTGTGGTTCGGCGGCCACCGCATCGCCGACGGGAGCATGCAGGTCGGCGCGCTGACCGCGGTCATCTCCTATCTCATGCAGATTCTCATGTCGGTGATGATGGCCATGTTCATGTTCATGATGATCCCGCGGGCCGAGGTCTGCGCCGAGCGCATCGAGGAGGTGCTCGGCACCGAGCCGACCGTCCACCCGCCGGCCAGGCCCGTCACCCCCGACCGCCACATAGGCGAGCTGGAGCTGCGCTCCGTGGCCTTCCGCTACCCGGGCGCGGAGGCACCGGTGCTGAGCGACGTGAGCTTCACCGCGCGGCCCGGCCGGACGACCGCGATCATCGGCAGTACGGGCAGCGGCAAGACGACCCTGCTCAACCTCATCCCCCGCCTGTTCGACGCGACCTCCGGCGAGGTGCTGGTCGACGGCGTCAGCGTGCGCGACCTCGACCCCGCCGCGCTGGCCCGCGCGGTCGGGCTCGTCCCGCAGTCGCCCTACCTCTTCTCCGGCACCGTCGCCTCCAACCTGCGCTACGGCAAGCCCGACGCGACCGACGAGGAGCTGTGGCGCGCCCTGGAGGTGGCCCAGGCCCGCGAGTTCGTCGAGGCGATGCCCGGCGGCCTGGACGAGCCCGTCTCCCAGGGCGGCACGAACGTCTCCGGCGGCCAGCGCCAGCGCCTGGCCATCGCCAGGACCCTGGTGCACAGGCCCGAGATCTACCTCTTCGACGACTCCTTCTCCGCCCTCGACTACGCCACCGACGCCCGGTTGCGCGCGGCCCTGGCCGAGGAGATCACCGACGCCACCATCGTCATCGTGGCCCAGCGGGTGAACACCATCCGCGACGCCGACCGCATCCTCGTCGTCGAGGACGGCCGGATCGTCGGCAGCGGCGACCACGCCGAACTCATGAGCACGTGCCCGACCTACCGGGAGATCGTGCTGTCTCAGCTCACCGAACAGGAGGCCGCGGCGTGACCACCCAGGCGCCCCCGCGCCGTCCCCAGCCCGCGTTCGGCCCAGGCCGGATGATGAGCGGGCCCGCCGAGAAGGCCCTCGACTTCGGCGGCACCCTGCGCCGCCTGATCCGCCTGCTGCGCCCCGAGCGGGCGATGCTGGCCGTCATCCTGGCCCTCGGCACGGCCAGCGTGGCGCTGACCGTGTCCGGCCCCAAGATCCTCGGGTACGCCACCGACCTGATCTTCTCCGGCATCATCGGCGCCCAGCTGCCCGCCGGGAGCACCAAGGCGCAGGCCGTGGCCGGGCTGCGCGCCCGCGGCCAGGACACCTTCGCCGACATGGTCTCGGCGATGAGCGTCGTGCCCGGCCAGGGCATCGACTTCACCGCGCTGGCCCAGGTGCTGGGCTGGGTGCTGGCGGTCTACGTGCTGGCGGGGCTGCTCGGCATCGTGCAGTTCAGGCTCACCACGATCGTGGTCCAGCGGGCCGCGTCCCGGCTGCGCGAGCGGATCGAGGCCAAGCTGGGCCGGCTGCCGCTGAGCTACTTCGACGGCCAGCCGCGCGGCGAGATCCTCAGCCGCGCCACCAACGACACCGACAACATCGCCCAGTCGCTGCAGCAGACGATGAGCCAGCTCATCTCCTCGCTGCTGACGGTCATCGCGGTGCTGGTCGTCATGTTCTGGATCTCGCCGGTGCTCGCGCTCATCGCGCTGATCTCGGTGCCGCTGTCGGTCTACGTCACCGCCGTGATCGGCAAGCGGTCGCAGCCGCAGTTCATCAAGCAGTGGTCCTCCACCGGCAAGCTCAACGGCCACATTGAGGAGATGTACGGCGGCCACACGCTGGTCAAGGTGTTCGGCCGGCAGAAGGAGGCCGCCGACACCTTCGCCGAGCACAACCAGGACCTGTTCAACTCCAGCTTCAAGGCCCAGTTCATCTCCGGGATGATCCAGCCGGCCATGATGTTCATCGGCAACCTCAACTACGTGCTGGTCGCCGTGGTGGGCGGGCTCAAGGTGGCCTCGGGCTCCATCTCGCTGGGCGACGTGCAGGCGTTCGTCCAGTACTCGCGGCAGTTCAGCCAGCCGCTGACCCAGGTGGCCGGCATGGCGAACCTCGTGCAGTCGGGCGTCGCCTCCGCCGAGCGGGTCTTCGAGCTGCTCGAAGCCGAGGAGCAGTCGGCCGAGCCGGCCGAGCCCGCCAGGCCCGCGCAGGTGCGGGGACGGGTCGCGTTCGAGAACGTGTCCTTCCGCTACGCGCCCGACCGGCCGCTGATCGACGACCTGTCGCTGACCGTCGAGCCCGGCCAGACCGTGGCCATCGTCGGCCCGACAGGCGCCGGCAAGACGACGCTGGTCAACCTCGTCATGCGCTTCTACGAGGTGACCGGTGGGCGCATCACGCTGGACGGCGTCGACATCGCCGAGATGTCCAGGGAGGAGCTGCGCGCCAACATCGGCATGGTGCTGCAGGACACCTGGCTGTTCGGCGGCACCATCGCGGAGAACATCGGCTACGGGGCCGAGGACGCCACGAAGGAGCGGATCGAGGCCGCCGCGCGGGCCGCCCACGTGGACCGCGTCGCCCACACGCTGCCCGACGGCTACGACACCGTGGTCGACGAGGAGGGCAACACGGTCAGCGCGGGCGAGAAGCAGCTGATCACGATCGCCCGCGCGTTCCTGGCCGAGCCGGCCATCCTCATCCTGGACGAGGCGACCAGCTCGGTGGACACCAGGACCGAGGTGCTCATCCAGCGGGCGATGAGCTCGCTGCGCGAGGGGCGGACCAGCTTCGTGATCGCCCACCGCCTGTCCACCATCCGCGACGCCAGCCTGATCCTGGTCATGGAGAACGGGCGGATCGTCGAGCAGGGCACGCACGAGTCGCTGCTGGCGGCGGAGGGCGCCTACGCGCGGCTGTACTCGGCCCAGTTCGCCCAGGCCGCCGTGGAGGTCGACTGACACTCGTGCGGGCCGGCCCTGTGCGGGCCGACCGGCCTCGTGGGGCCGGCCGGCTTTGTGGAGGGCCGGCCTCGCAGGGGGGCCGATCAGTCGCCGAAACCGGTGAGCGTCACCTTGCCGACGGCCGTGCCAGACTCCATGATCCGGTGCGCCTCGCGCAGGTGGGCGGCGTCGATCCGGCCCAGGTCCCTGGTCGCCGTGGTGGTCAGCACACCCCGGTCCACCAGCCGGGCGACCTGGGTCAGGATGTGGTGCTGCGCGATCTGGTCGGGCGTGCCGAAGAGCGAGCGGGTGAACATCAGCTCCCAGTGGAACGAGATCCCCTTCGGCTTCAGCACCCCGACGGGCAGCGTGTCGTGGTCGTCGATCGCGACGATGCCGCCGAACGGCCTGAGCATCTCGGCGTACGCCGGCAGGTTCCGGTCCGTACCGGCGGTGCTGAAGACGAGATCGAGGCCGTCCGGCGCGACCCCGGCCACCTGCGGCGGCAGCGGCTCGTGGTGGTCGACCAGGTGGTGGGCGCCCATGCGCCGGGCGAACTCCACGGTCTCGGGACGCGAGGCGGTGCCGATCACCGTGAGCGCGGTGAGTGCCCCCGCGAGCTGCACCACCATCGAGCCGACGCCGCCCGCCGCCGCGGTGACCAGCAGCGCCCCGGTCCGCTCCAGCGGCGCGCGGCGCAGGCCCAGCCGCTCGAACAGGCCCTCCCACGCGGTCAGGGACGTCAGCGGCAGCGCGGCGGCCTCGGTGAAGGTCAGCGTGGCGGGCTTGCGGGCGACGAGCCGTTCGTCCACGACGTGGTACTGGGAGTCGCAGCCGGGACGGTCGAGCGCGCCCGCGTAGTAGACCTCGTCACCGGCCGCGAACAGCTCGGCCCGGTCGCCGGTCGCGACGACCGTGCCCGCCGCGTCCCAGCCGAGCACCTTGGGCTCGCCGCCCGGGTCGGAGCCCTGGCGCGTCTTGTAGTCGACGGGGTTGACCGCGACGGCCTCCACCCGGACGAGCAGGTCGGTCGGTCCCGGCTCGGGGACGGGCAACTCGACGTCCACCAGGCTCTCGCCGTCGTCCACCGGAAGGCTCTTCCGGTACGCGACCGCGCGCATTCTGCCGGCGTTTCCCTTCATGACGGATCCCCCCTCGATGGCCCCCGCGTCGGCGGACCGTGAGGCGTGTCCTGCCCGCGCGTCCTGCCCTCACACGGGATGCCTCCGGTCACGATGACCGCGAGATCCCCCCAGATGGGGGAGGACGGCGGTGTGCAGGGGCTTGTCGCGGGAAAGGAGGGGGTTTGTCGCTTCGCGGAGAGTTAGCCGGCCCTCACTTCGCGCAATAAATGCGGCATGACGGCAACCACGAAGAACTCCTGCTCCTGCGGACACGGATCATCCTGCTCATGTGCCGCCGGTTGCAGCTGCGGCTGCAACTCCTGACCCGCGCCGGGCGGCCGGGACGGATCGCCGGGATTCCTCCCGTGCTCTCGGCCGCTCGCCGCATCTCCCGCCGCCGTCGCGTGCGGGTATCGCTCTAGTACGCACGGCCGCGCGGGCCTGGTTCACTCTGATGCCGGACTGCCGTGGAGCCGGTCCGAGGCCGGATCGCCGCCCCACAATGGGGCCATGACCTACCCTCCACCTCAACATCCGCAAGATCCCCTGGCCGCGCGGGGCTCCACGGACGGCGGGCCGCAACCTGGTCCCGCCGCCCCATGGCCGGGCCACGGCCCCCGGTCGGCCGGCCAGAGCCCCGGCCGGCCCGGCAACGGCCCACAGCCCCGTCAGGGCGGCCCGCCCCCCGACTTCGGCACGCCCCGCTTACCCGGCCCGCCGGGCCCGTACGAGCAGCCGGACCAGTACGGCCGGTCAGGTCGGCACGGGCAGGCGGGCCCGTACGAGTCCCAGGACCGATACGGCCGGCCGGCTCGATACGGACAGCCCGACACCTACGGACAGCCCGACACCTACGGACAGCCCGACACCTACGGGCACGGCGATGCCTATGGGCGGGGGGACGCCTACGGGCGAGGGGACGCCTACGGGCAGGCGACCCAGTACGGGCAGGCCGATCTCTACGGGCTGCCCCAGCACGACTACGGCACGGCGCCCCGGCGCGGCAACACCCTGGTCATCGGCATGTCCATCGGCCTGGGCCTGATCCTGCTGGCCGGCGGCACGGTGGGCGCGGTGACCTACCTCGGCTCCCCGGAGCCCCCCGCCGCCCTGCCGAGCAGCGCGACCTCGTTCCCGACCACGGCCCCGTGGCAGTCCGACGCCCCCTCCGGCGAGCCCGGAGACGCGGCCGGCGAGGCGGCCGATGACGAGCCGTCGGGCGGGCCCGCGGACGAGGCGTCGGCCGGGGCCACGGACGAGCCGTCGGGCGAGCCGTCGGGGGAGCCGTCGGAGCCGGCCACCGACCCCACGGCCACCCCGCCCGCCTCCGGCCGCGCCCAGCCGGGCTCGCCGATCGCGCACACCGAGTTCGGCGACTGGAAGTTCGACGTGACCGGGATCAGGTTCTCCGCCGCCAAGGTCGCCGGCTGGACGTACGACAGCTGCGACCCCGTGGACGGGCGGGGCGTGCTGGCCAAGAACAAGTGCACGCGCGCCGTCCAGGTCGCCTACACCGCCTATCGCGGGCACCTCAAGGCGGTGCAGGTCATGATGATGTTCCCGACGGACGCGGCCGCGAAGGCCGCGGCGACCCGGCTGGCCAAGCTCTCCTCGAACGCGGTGAACATCCGCAGCGACATGACCTTCTCCACGTTCGCCTACGGGGCGATCCGGACTAACCCCACGAAGAAGTACGTGGTCGTCACCATCGTCACCGCGGACAAGACGGCCAAGGCCAGGGCCGAGAAGTTCCACCTCTACATGCAGGCCGACTCCATGAGCTACTTCCTGCTGCGCGACGTGACCGTCACCAGCTGACCCACCGGCCCGCGGGCTCCGGCCCGCGTGCGGGCGGGCCGGGAGGTCCGGAAACGGAAGCGCGGGCGATGGTCAGGTGCAGGCGTACCCGGACGGAAGGGCGGTGTCGCCGTTCGGGCGGCTCACCTGGAAGCCGACGCTGGTGGTGGCCGCCCCGGGGGCGAGCGAGCCGTTGTGGCCGGTGCTCCTGAAGGTCACGTTCTGCCCGCTGACGGTGGCGGTGACGTTCCACGAGCCGGTCAGCGTGTGCCCGGCCGGCAGCGTGAAGGTGACTGTCCAGCCGCTGATGGCGGACGTGCCGGTGTTGGTGACGGTCAGGGGCTGGACGACGTACCCGGTGGCCCACTGGGTCTGCACGGTGGCGAGGGCCGTGCAGACCCCGGTGGCGGGGCCGGGCCGGGTGGTGACCTGGACGGTGTCCGAGACCGGCGAGGTGTTGCCCGCGGCGTCCCGCGCCCTGACCTGGTAGCGGCAGGTGGTGTTCGGCGACAGCCCCGTGCCGCTGAACGAGGTCGTGGCCGAGGAGCCGGCCTGCGTGAACGTGCCGCCGGTGGCCCCGGGCGCGCGCAGCACGTCAGACCCGGTGACGCCGACGTCGTCGGTCGAGGCGGCCCAGGTCAGGGTGGCGCCGGTGGCGGTGACGCCGGACGCGGCCAACGTGCCGGGCGTGCTCGGCGCGGTCGTGTCGCCGGAGCCGCGCCGAGCGCAGGCGTCTGCCAGTCGCGCCACTCCGCCAGGTTGCCGGCCGCCCTGGACGAGATCCGCATGGCGCCGGGCGTGTTGCCCGTCCGCAGCAGGAACTTCTGGATGTGCTGCTGCAGCGGGGTGCGCCATTCGGGCCGGTTGGCGCAGTGGCTGCCGTCCTGCACGTCCGCCCAGTACGTGATGTTCTCGCCCGCCCCGAGCGCCTTGTACACCTCGGTCCCGCCCAGCGCCGCCACGCTCGCGGACCTGGGGCCGAGGTTGGTGATGTGCGGATTGTCCATGACGAACAGGCCGTGCGGCGCGACCATGGCCACGATCTGGTGGGTGTCCACGGGCAGCCGGGCCGGGCTGCCGGTGAAAGAGCTGAACGCGTCGCCCAGCCACGGCTGCTCGCCGTACGCGCTGCTCAGGCTCTGGGCGCCCTCCCCGGGGATGCCACGGAAGATCGGCGCGCCGGCGCTGCCCGACTCGATCGGCATGGTGAGCGCGATGCGCTGGTCGAAGGCGCCGGCCACGAAGGCGCCCTTGCCGAAGCGCGAGCAGCCGGTGACGCCGGTGGCGTCCGCCTTGAGCAGGTTGCCGCCCGACGGCTCGATGACGTCGATGATCCGGCTCACGCCCCAGCTCCAGGCGAGCAGCAGCCCGGTGCTGCTGGAGGAGCCGTAGATGGTGGAGAAGGCGCCCTGCTTGTTGCTGCGCGGCGTGCCCTCGCGGCCGACCGGGTAGGGGTCGCAGCTGATGACGGCGGCTCCGGCGGCCCTGATGGCGGCCGTGTCCGCGCCGAACCCGCCGATGACGACGACGGCGGGGAAGGGGCCGGTGCCGCTCGGCAGCGGGACGCTCGCCGAGAAGGTGGCGCTTCTGCCGTTGTGGCTCACGTTCACGGTGATGCCGGTGCTCGTGACCGTCCCCGTGACGCTCGACGGCTTGGGCGGCTTCTCTCCGTAGACGAACTTCCCGGCGAGCCGCCTGGTCTCCTCGCGCAGGCACCGCCAGTCGGCTCTGCTGGTGATGCGCGACCCGTTCAGCTTCCTGAACGGGTCGCGCAGCCGGGCGTTCGACGGCAGGGAGCCGGCGTCGGGCAGGCCGGGCACCACGCAGTCGGCGCCCTCGTTCTCGTCACCCGGAAACTAGCTGAAACTAGCGTTCCTCTCTCCGGAGGGACGGGATCACCAGGTGACCGGCAGCTCGTGCATGCCGTACACCGTCGAGTCCTCCTTGAACGCCAGCTGCTCCTCGGGAACGGCCAGCCGCAGCCCGGGCACCCGCCGCAGCAGCGTCTCGAAGACGATCTCCAGCTCCACCCTGGCCAGGTTCTGCCCCAGGCACTGGTGGGCGCCGTAGCCGAAGGCGAGGTGGTTGCGCGCGCCGCGGTCGATGTCGAAGCGCTGCGCGTCCGCGAACACCTCCGGGTCGCGGTTGCCGGCGTTGGCCAGCATGAACACCCCGGAGTTCGCCGGGATGACCGTGCCGCCGAGCTCCACGTCGGCCGTGGTCACCCGCACCATGGCGAACTCGGCGATGGTGAAGTACCGCAGCATCTCCTCGACGGCGTTCACCGTCTTGGCCGGGTCCGCGCGCAGCGCGGCCAGCGTCCCGGGGTCGCGCAGCAGCTGGTACGTGCCGAGCGAGATCATGTTGGCCGTGGTCTCGTGCCCGGCGATCAGCAGCAGGAACGCCAGGCTGAGCAGCGCCGGGCCGTCCACCGCGCCGTCCTTCTCGCGCTGCTTGGCGATCTGCCGCCCGAGCAGGTCGTCGGCGGGCTCCTGCTCCTTGGTCTTGATCAGCTTGTCCAGGTAGACGGCCAGCTCCAGGATGGCGTGCCGGCGCTCGTCCTCCGTGGCCCGGCGGTTCAGCAGCTGCGCCGAGTGGATCTGGAAGAAGTCGTGGTCGGCGTACGGCACGCCGAGCAGCTCGCAGATCACCAGCGAGGGCACCGGCAGCGCCAGCGCGCGCACCAGGTCGGCCGGCTTCGGGCCGTCGAGCATGGCGTCCAGGTGCTCGTCCACGATCTGCTGGATGCGCGGGCGCAGCGCCGCCATGCGCCGGACGGTGAACTCGCCGACCACGGCGCGCCGGGCGGGACCGTGCTCCGGCGGGTCCATCTCCAGCATCATCTTGGGCAGCGGCGACTCGGCCAGCCCGCTCCCGGTGTCCTCGGCCAGCCGCGGCATGCTCGGATGGCGGCGGTCGGCGGTGAAGCGCGGGTCGGTCAGGATCGTCCTGATGTCGTCGTAGCGGGCCGCGACCCATGCCTCGCCGCCTGTGGGCAGCGCGACCTTGGCGACCGGCTGCTCCCGCAGAAGACGCAGGTGCTGCTTGGGTGGGGCGTACGGGCAGCCGCGGGTGGTTTCGAGCGTCGCAGCGGGGTCAATCGTCAAAATTCTCCCCATTCGATGTGGTTTCTGACGGCAAAGATAACCTACAGATGTACGTTAACGCCTCGCTGTCGCGCCCCTGTCGCCCGCCCCGCCGAGGGCGACGGCGGCGATGAGCACACCGAGGAGGACCAGGGCGGCGTTGACCGCGACGGCGGCCCTGACGCCGTCCAGCACCGCCCCGGCGGTCACCACCCCCGCCGTGGTGGCGGTGACGATCGCCGACATGATCGGCGTGCCCATGGTGATGCCGACCTGCTGGGACATCGACGCCAGCCCGGTGGCCAGCCCCTGCTCCCGATCGGGCAGTCCCGCCGTGGCGGTGACCATGAAGCCCACGATGACCAGCATGTTGCCGACCCCGCCGAGGAAGGTGGCGGGCAGTTGCAGCCACAGCGAGGCCGGCGTACCGCCGAGGAACAGCAGGACGGCGGTGAAAGCCGCTTGCAGCAGCCCGCCGCCGACCAGCGCGGCCCGCGCGGAGGTGCGGCCGATGATCCTGGGGGCGAGCATGCCGCCGAGCACCGTCCCGAGGCCGAGCAGGGCGAAGGAGGCCCCGGCGGCCAGGGCGGAGAAGCCGAGCGTCTTCTGCATGTAGAGGGTGAGCAGGTACACCAGCGACGTCTCGGTCACGAACGCCAGCAGGCCGAGCACGTTGCCCCAGGCCACGGTGCGCTTCTTCAGCACGTGCAGGGGGATGAGCGGCTGCGCCGCCCGGCTCTCGGCCGCGTAGAAGACCACCAGCAGGACGGCGCCGGCGAGCAGGCCCGCGAGCGTGGCGGGATGGGTCCAGCCGTGCTCGCCCGCCCGGGTGAGGCCGTAGACCAGGGCGAGCAGGCCCAGGGTGACGGACAGCGCGCCGGGCAGGTCGATCCTGGGCCGGCCGGCCGGGCGCGACTCCTTGATGGCAGCGGGCGCGACCAGCAGGACGGCGAGCGCGACGGGCACGTTGACGAAGAAGGCCCAGCGCCAGGAGAGCAGGTCCGTCAGGACGCCGCCGAGGATCGCGCCGGTGGTGAACCCGGCCGACATCAGGGCGCCGTTCAGCCCGAGCGCCTTCTGCCGCAGCGGCCCCTCGGGGAAGGCGGTGGTGAGCAGGGCCAGGCCGGCCGGGGTGGCGGCGGCCGTCGCGAGCCCCTGGGCGACGCGGGCGGCGATGAGGACCTCGGGGGTCGGCGCGAGGCCGCCGGCGAGGGAGGCCAGGCCCAGCAGGGCGAGACCGGCGAGGAAGATCCGCTTGCGGCCGACGAGGTCGCCGACCCGGCCGAAGAGCAGGGTGAACCCGGCCGCCGACAGGGCGAAGGCGGTGGCGATCCACTGCAGGTTCGCCAGGGAGAAGCCGAGGCCGTCACCGATGAGGGGGAGGGCGACGTTCAGGATCGAGAAGTCGACGGCGAGCGTGAACTGGGCGACCAGCAGGACCGCGAGGACGACCTTGAGCCGGCCGGTGAGCCGTGGTGGCGGCGCGGGGGTGGTTCCGTCGGCGGAGGTGGAGGCGAGGGTGGACATGACGGGACGTCCTTCCTGGACATGGGGGAGTTGCCGGACACGGAGCCGTCCTTAACGGGTCTCTGGTTCCGTTAGGGTGAATGTAGCACCGTGATGGCTGTTAATGGAACTAGAGTCCCGATAAGGAGTCCTGTATGGCCGACGACGTGCCGCCGCGCGGGGCCGTCCGTCCCGGCGGGCGTACGGCGCGCGTGCGCGAGTCCGTGCTGCGGGCCGCCGCCGACACCCTGGTGGAGAAGGGGTTCGACGCGCTCGACCTGGCCGAGATCGCCCGGGTCGCGGAGGTGGGCAAGACGACCGTCTACCGCCGCTGGGGCAGCCCGGGGGCGCTCGCCGCCGACCTCCTCGACGACATGGCCGCGCAGTCCCTGCCCCGGTCCAGGGCCGGGAACGTCCGCGACGACCTGCGGGAGAACGCGCTTCTGGTCGTCAAGACCCTGACAGATCCGCGCCAGGGGCGGCTGTTCAAGGCGCTCATCGCCGCCTCGCTCTGCGACGAGCAGGCGGCCATGGCGCTGCGCCGCTTCTACGCCGTGCGCATCGACGAGTGGGCCGGCTGCGTCGCGGACGCCGTCGAACGGGCCGAGCTGCCCCCGGGGACCGATCCCCGGCGCGTGATCGCCGGGGTCTCCGCGCCCCTGTACTACGCGCTGCTCAACACCGGCGAACCTCTGGACGAGGCGGCGGCCGGCCGGGCGGCGGAGGCGGCGCTCGCCGCCGCGCGGGCTGGGGTGTGGGCGGGGTGATGGCGCATTGTGCGCTTTACCGGGTAAGCGCATCAAGGGGACCGGCGCACGGGGGTGTCACGGGCTGAGGTTCCGTGCTGGACTGAAACGGTCTAGACAGGTTCAGGGGCGGCTCGGTACGTTGATCAGGACTTATCGGGACATTTGCCCCATTCTCATGATTGAGGAGCAGGACTTGGCGAAGCAGAGCACGTCGTTGCACTCGGGATGGACGCTCCGCCTGGCGGGTGGTGAGGCAGCCGCCGGCCGGCTCACGAACGAGGCCGTGCCGGCCCGGGTGCCCGGCTGCGTGCACGCGGACCTTCTGGCGGCGGGGCTGATCCCGGATCCGTACGAGGGGCTCAACGAGCTGGAGGTGGCCTGGGTCGGCCGGGCCGACTGGCGCTACGAGACGGCGCTGGCGGCGGCGCCGGCCGGTTTCGAGCGTACGGACCTGGTCTTCGACGGGCTCGACACGGTCGCCAGAGTGCTGCTGGACGGGGAGGAACTGGGCCGGACCAGGAACATGCACCGTTCGTACCGGTTCGACGTGACCGGACGCGTACGGGAGGGCTCGGTCCTGTCGGTGCTGTTCACCTCCGCGTACACCGAGGCCGAGGCGCAGCAGGAACGGCTGGGCGCGCGGCCGAACGCCTACGCGGAGCCGTTCAACTTCGTCAGGAAGATGGCCGCCAGCTTCGGCTGGGACTGGGGACCCACGCTCGTCACCGCCGGCATCTGGCGGCCCGTCCGGCTGGAGAGCTGGAGCACCGCCCGCCTGGCGCAGGTCAGACCCCTGGTCACGGTCACCGGCGGAACCGGAAGCGGCGATGGCAGGATCGAGGCGCACGTCGAGCTGGAACGCACCGAGACCGGCGCCGGTCGCGAGCTGACGCTGACGATCGAGGCGGGAGGCCAGACGGCCACCCAGACGGTCCCCGCCGGCGCGGGCAGCGCCGTGGCGGCCTTGGAGATCCCCGCGCCGGACCTGTGGTGGCCGCGCGGGCATGGCGGCCAGCCCCTGTACGAGTGCGCGGTGGTCCTGTCCGACGCCACCACCGGCCAGGTCCTGGACACCTGGCGGCGGCGCGTCGGCTTCCGCACGATCGAGCTCGACCGGAACCAGGACGAGCACGGCACCGCGTTCACCTTCCGCGTCAACGGCCGGCCGATCTTCGCCCGCGGCGTCAACTGGATCCCCGACGACGCCCTGCCCGCCCGCCTCACCCCCGAGCGCTACCGGCACCGGCTCACCCAGGCCGCCGAGGCGGGCGTCGACCTGGTCCGCGTCTGGGGCGGCGGCATCTACGAGGACCACGCCTTCTACGACGCCTGCGACGAGCTGGGCCTGATGGTGTGGCAGGACTTCCTGTTCGCCTGCGCCGCCTACCCGGAGGAGCAGCCGCTGCGCGGCGAGGTCGAGGCCGAGGCGCGCGAGAACGTCGTCAGGCTCGCCCCCCACCCCAGTCTGGTGCTGTGGAACGGCAACAACGAGAACCTGTGGGGCTTTCGCGACTGGGGCTGGGAGCGGGAGCTGGCCGGCGCCAGCTGGGGCGAGGGCTACTACCTCGGGCTGCTGCCGCGCGTGGTGGCCGACCTCGACCCGACCCGCCCGTACCAGGCGGGCAGCCCCTGGTCCGGCTCATGGGACCGTCATCCCAACGACCCGGCGCACGGCCCGTCCCACTTCTGGGAGGTGTGGAACCGGCGCGACTACAGCGGCTACCTCGACGACGTGCCGCGCTTCGCCGCCGAGTTCGGCTGGCAGGCGCCGCCCGCGCACGCCACGCTGCGCGAATGGCTCGGCGACGACCAGCTCGACGCCGCCTCGCCCGCCATGCTGCACCACCAGAAGGCCGAGGACGGCAACGGCAAGCTGAACCGGGGCCTGGCCCACCACTTCACAGCGCCGGCCGGCTTCGACCACTGGCACTACCTCACCCAGGTCAACCAGGCCCGCGCCATCGCGACCGGCGTCGCGCACTGGCGCTCCCACTGGCCGCTCTGCGCGGGCACCGTCGTCTGGCAGCTGAACGACTGCTGGCCGGTCACCTCGTGGGCCGCCGTCGACGGCCAGGCCCGGCCCAAGCCGCTCTATTACGAGCTGCGCCGCCTGTACGCCGACCGGCTGCTGACCTTCCAGCACCGGGACGACGCCCGCGTGCTCGCCGTCGACAACCAGTCGCCCGAGCCGTGGCGGGGCAGCGCGCTCGTCCGCAGGCTGCGCGCGGACGGGACGGCGCTGGCGGAGGAACGGGTGCCGTTCGACGTGCCCGCGCGCACGGTGGCGCTGCTGCCCCTGACGGTCGCCGAGTTCAAGGACGCGAGCGAGGAACTGCTGGTGGCGGAGGCGGACGGGCTGCGCGACGTCGTGCTCGGCCGCCCGGACAAGGACTTCGCCTACCCGGCTCCCGACCTCGACCTGCGGCTCGACCCCTCGGGCGATACGCTCGGCGTCGTGATCACCGCCCGCGCCTTCGTCCGCGACCTGCTGCTGCAGGCCGACCGGCTCGCGCCCGGCGCGGTGGCCGATCGCGGGCTGGTCACGCTGCTGCCCGGCGAGACCGTCACGATCACCGTGACCGGCCTGGACGCCCGGGGATCCGACGAGGCCGAGGTGCGGTCGGCGCTGTTCAGCGTCAACGCGGCGGAGGAGGCCGCCCGGCCATGACGCGCGCCGCCCGGCAGGCGGGCAAGGTGACGATCGCCGAGGTCGCCCAGCTGGCCGGGGTGTCCAAGGGCTCGGTATCGCTGGCCATGAACGACAAGCCGGGCGTCTCCGCCGCCACACGGCAGAAGGTGCGCGAGGCCGCCCGCGAGCTGGGCTGGCTGCCCAACCAGGCCGCCAGATCGCTCTCGTCGGCCACCACGCAGGTGAGCAACGTGGGCCTGGTCATCGCCCGGCCGGCCCGCATGCTCGGGCTCGAACCGTTCTACATGGAGTTCGTCTCCGGGATCGAGAGCGTGCTGGCCGAGCGGTCCCACTCGCTGCTGCTGCGGCTCGTACGGGATGTGCAGGAGGAGATCGAGGTCCTCGACGGATGGGGCCGCAGCAAGCAGATCAGCGGCTCCATCATGGTCGACTTCACCCTCGACGACCCGCGCGTCGCCGCCGTGGCGGCGCTGGGCCTGCCGGTGATCGCCGTCGGGCATCCGTCACTGACCGGCGGGCTGCCGTCCGTCTGGACCGACGACGCCGCGGCCGTCACCGAGGCCGTCCGCTACCTGGCGGCGCTCGGCCACCGGCGCCTGGCCCGCGTGGGCGGCCCCGCCAGGCTCGGGCACACGGCGCTGCGCAGCGAGGCGTTCACCCGGGCGGTCGCGGACCTGGACCTTGAACCCGCCCGCATCCTGACCACCGACTTCTCGGGCGAGCAGGGCGCCCGCGCCACCCGCGCGCTGCTCTCCTCCGCCCGGCGGCCCACCGCGATCCTGTACGACAACGACATCATGGCCGTGGCCGGCCTGTCGGTGGCCACCGAGATGGGCGTGCCCGTGCCCGCCGATCTGTCCCTGCTGGCCTGGGACGACTCCCAGCTCTGCCGGCTCACCCATCCGCCGCTGTCGGCCATGAGCCACGACGTGTTCGCCTTCGGCGCCGAGGTCACGCGCCGCCTCATGGACCTCGTCGGCCGGGGCGAGACGGAGCACGGCCCCGCACCGACCCCCGTCCTCGTCCCCCGAGGCACCACCGCCAGATCCCACTGACCGCCCGCCCGGTCCGCCTGGTCCACCCGCCCGTCCGCCCGGGCGCCCCGCCCGGCCGCCGTGGCGGAGCCGGCGCTAGCGTGGCGGGCCGGCGGCGATGGTGGCTCGGGCGTCCTCGACGCCGCCGCGCCACCAGCCCATCGCCTCCACCCACCACGTCATCCCCGCCGCCGCGTACCCGTCGACCAGCCCGTCCGCCGCACGCCCCTCCAACGCGATGTCGAAGCCGTCCAGCGAGCCCCGCTGCTCGGCCAGGAAGTCCACCACCCGGGCGAACTCGGAGACGGGCACCGGCGGCAGCTCCTGCCCGTACTCGTGGAAGGTCGGCATCGCGCCGTCCCACCGGGCCGCCCGCCGGAAGCCGGCCTTGGTCGGCCACCGCCCCGGGCACCAGATCGGGACGCGCGGGCGCTGGACCGGCGACGGCGGCAGCTCCTTCCACAGCCGCGTCAGCTGCTCCAGGCCCCGGTCCAGCTTGGCAGCACGGACCTTCAAGTCGGGGTCCTCGCCGAAGTCGGAGTATTCGGCGTCGACCGATCCGAGACCCGCGCCGACGACCAGCCGCCCCCCGGACAGCACGTCCAGCGTCGCGGTCTCCTTCGCCACCATCTGCACCCGCCGCCGGGGCAGCGCCGTCATCAGCACGCCGATCCTGACCCGGCTGGTACGGGCCGCGATGGCCGACAGCACCACCGTCGGGTTGACCACGGGCCAGTCGCGGTCGTGGTAGAGCAGATGGTCCCAGAGATAGACGCCGTCCCAGCCCCGTTCCTCGGCCGCCACGGCGAGCTCGACCAACACCTGAGGATCCCCGAACTCACCGAGGTTCGGCAGCCCGACCGCGAAGCGCACCATGCGCCCCAGGCTACGCGATCACACCCCGGTGATCGCGGAACGGCGCGGCGACCCCGGCCCGGCGATCAAGGTCCTGGCCTGCGCCGGGGCAGCCCCCCCATGAACACCCCCCCATGGACGCGGGCGAGCCCCCTCCCCGGCAGGGGAGAGGGCTCGTCACCCGACAGGCGCTCTACGGGATCTTGTACTCCTGCGCCTTGCCGCAGTACCCGATCCCGATCGGCGAGTTGCTCCGGCGGCACACCTGCACGACCACCCGGTCGATGGTGCGCACCGACCCCCTGTCGGACAGCGAGAACGCGAACTTGACCTGCTCGTCGTCCGCCTTCTGCGTGACGCTGTCGATCAGGTCGCTGCCTCGGTAGGCACTGAAGGTGGCCAGGGAGTGCATGTCGTCGGGCGTGCAGATGGTCGGGGTGGCTTCGTCGGAGAGTAATCCTTCGACGTCGACGCGGGGCCGGATCACCGGCCCGTCGTACCGTTCGATCTGACCCTCCGTGAACCCGCGGCGGCACGAGTCGCCCGAGTCAGCGGAGAAGGGGACAGCCTGGGCGGCGGCGGCCAGGGCGGGCGGGGCCGCCAGAAGCCCGGCGGCGAGCACGGTACTCATCGTCAACCCGGCGAGCAGACGCACGATTTCACCTTCCGTTGGGTGCTGGATTCCGCCACCCATCGTGAGCAGCGCCCGCCTTCCTGCCAGTGCCCGCCGTTACAGCCAGGCCCCTAATTCACGGAACGTCCCGACGGGGAAGGCACAGGTCCGGCGCTCCGGCTTCACGATTCCCGCACAAAACCACATTGATCGGCGCCTTTTTCCCACCACCATGGAACGCGCTCACCCACACGGCGACGTTTCCCCCAATTCACGATGGGATGACAGATGACCGACACGTTGCACGACCTGCGCACCCTCGTCAGCGGCCGGGTGCTGCTCTCAGGGGACGACGGGTTCGACGAGGCCGGGCGTCCCCGGAACCGGGCCGTCGAGCACCCCGTTCCCGCCGTGGCCGAGGCGCCCGACGCCGCCGACGTCGCGGCCGTGGTCCGCTTCGCCCGCGCCCGCGGCCTGGCCGTCGCGGTCCAGCCGAACGGTCACGGCGCCACGACGAACCTCGGCGGGCCATCCTGCTGCGCACCCGCCGCCTGGACTCCGTCGAGATCGATCCGGCCGCCCGCCGGGCCCGCGTCGGCGCGGGCGTGCCCTCGGGCCTCCTCCAGGCCGCCGCGGCGGCGCACGGCCTGACCGGCCTGCCCGGCCGCTCCCCGGTCGTCAGCGTCGCCGGGGGCGC
>NZ_BAAAMU010000142.1:0-25775 GCF_039529435.1 Nonomuraea maheshkhaliensis | reverse complement strand
GCCCCGGCCCGGCGCCCGGTCGTGCTGGCCGGCGACGGCGTCGCGGTGTCCGGCGCGCAGCCGGAGCTGGCCGCCGTGGCCGAGGCGCTGGGCGCCCCGGTGTGGACGGTGAACTGCTCCGAGCTGGTCATCGACACCACGCACCCGCTGCACCGGGGCGACCTCGGCCACATGTTCGGCGAGCACAGCGCCGCCGCCGTGGCGCAGGCCGACGTGGTGCTCGTCGTCGGCACCTACCTCTTCCCCGAGGTGTTCCCGCTGCTGCGCAGCCCCTTCGCGGACGGGTGCCGGATCGTGCACGTCGACCTCGACGACTACGAGATCGCCAAGAACTTCCCCGCCGAGATCGCCCTGGCGGCCGACCCGAGGCCCACCCTGGCGGCCCTGGCCGCCCGGCTCGGCCCGGCGCGCCCCCTGCCCGAGCGGGCACCGGCGGAGCCGTACGGGGCGGGCCTGATGGACCTGTTCGCCGCCGAGCTGGCCCGGCGGGCCCCGGCGGACCTGGTGCTCTTCGATGAGGCGCTGACCGCCTCGCCCGCCCTGCTGCGGCACCTCCCCCCGCGCCGGCCCGGCTCCTACTTCCAGACCAGGGGCGGCTCGCTCGGGGTCGGCCTGCCCGGCGCGATCGGGATCAAGCTGGCCCGCCCCGGCAGCGAGGTGGTGGGCTTCACCGGCGACGGCGGCAGCATGTACACGATCCAGGCCCTGTGGAGCGCCGCCAGGTACGGCGTCGCCGCCCGGTTCGTGATCTGCGACAACCACCGCTACCAGCTTCTCGACGACAACTTGGAGCAGTACTGGCGCGAGCGCGGCATCGCCTCGCATCCCCACCCCGAAGGCTTCGACCTGGCCCACCCGGAGATCGACTTCGTCCGGCTGGCCAGGAGCCTCGGGGTCCCCGGCGTCAAGGTGAGCAAACCCGCCCAGGTGGAGTCCGCCGTCGGGCGCATGCTGACCGAGCCGGGGCCGTTTCTGGTGCATTTGATGACGACGTGAGAGGGACACCGTGAGTGAGAAGCGACTGGCGGGCCGCACCGTCGCGATCCTGATGGAGAGCGACTTCGTCGAGCAGGAGTTGCACTACTACGAGCGGCGCTTCACCGAGGAGGGCGCGCGGGTGGAGTTCCTCACCCGGTTGTGGGGCCAGGACGCCCTCACCTTCCACGGGCACGAGTTCCAGGAGCCGTTCACCGTGACCGGGGACCTGGAACGTGCCGATCTGTCCGGCATCGACGTGCTGATCGTGCCGTCGGGCATGGTGTCGGACCGGTTGCGCTACACCGAGGACGTGCACGAGCTCGCCCCCGCGGTACGCCTGCTCAAGGCGGCCTTCGCGGACCGCCGCATCGTCAAGGGCATCATCTGCCACGGCCTGTGGCTGGCGGCCCCCATCGCCGAGGTGGTCAAGGGCCGCCGCGTCACCTGCCACAACAACCTGGTCGGCGACGCCCGCAACATGGGCGCGCTCTACACCGACCAGGACGTGGTGGTGGACCGCGACCTGGTCACCGGCCGCACCGCCGGCCACTGCGCCGAGTTCGCCCGCATGATCATCGACCTGGTCGCCGCCGACACCAGCGCCGAGCGCGCCTACCGGCCCGACTTCACCTTCTCCGACCTGGTGGCCGGATACGTGACGAGCTTCGCGGACGGCGTGATCGGCCTGCGCACCAACGACGGCCGCGCGGTCAAGGTCCGGCTCACCGGCACGACGTCCGCCCAGTTCCTGCGCAACCTGTCCGAGCCCTATCTCGACGCCTCGGGCCACCTCGACCAGCTGCTCACCCCGGGCGGCTACGTGTTCGCGCACGGCATCTTCTATCCCGAGGGCGGCGCGTATACCGTCGAGGCCAAGGCGCTGACCTTCCTCGGCAAGCAGCCGGGACAGTACACCTTCGAACAGCCCGACTGGTGGGTGCGCCAGATCCGCGAGCTGGGCCGGTTCTACCGCAAGGCCCAGTTCGGCGACGGCCCGATCGACTACGCCGCCTACCGGACGCAGCTGCGGCTCGGCGGCGACAAGGGCGAGCAGGTCGTGCAGGAGACCGACACGATCTCCCGCATGGTCTACGGCATGTCGTCGGCGTACATGCTCACCGGCGAGGAGGACTTCCTGGACGTCGCCGAGCAGGGCGCCGCCTACCTGCGCGACCACATGCGCTTCGTGGACCGCGACGAGGACGTCGTCTACTGGTACCACGGCGTCGAGGTGCGCGACGGGGCCGAGCGCAAGCTGTTCACCTCCGAGTTCGGCGACGACTACGACGCCATCCCGATGTACGAGCAGATCTACGCCCTGGCCGGCCCCACCCAGCTCTACCGGCTGACCGGCGACCCGCGCATCGCGTCCGACATCGACGGCACCCTGCGCCTGTTCCGGCGCTTCTTCCACGATCCGGAACTGGGTGGCTACTACTCCCACATCGACCCGATCCTGCTCAGCCCGCACCACGAGTCCCTGGGCCCCAACCGGTCCAGGAAGAACTGGAACTCCGTCGGCGACCACGCGCCCGCGTACCTGATCAACCTGCTGCTGGCCACCGGCGACGAGCGGCACGCCGACATGCTGGAGGAGACGTTCGACCTGATCGCCGAGCACATGCCGCGCAAGGACAGCCCGTACGTGCAGGAACGCTTCCACGCCGACTGGACGCCGGACACCGCCTGGCACTGGCAGCAGGACCGCGCGGTCGTCGGCCACAACCTCAAGATCGCCTGGAACCTGATGCGGATGATGTCCATCAGGCCCAAGGACCGCTACCGGGAGCTGGCCGTCGAGATCGGCGAGAAGATGCCGCCCTTCGGCAGCGACCCGCAGCGCGGCGGCTGGTACGACGTCGTCGAACGCAAGCTCGGCCCCGGCGAGCACATCCACCGCTTCGTCTGGCACGACAGGAAGGCCTGGTGGCAGCAGGAGCAGGCCATCCTCGCCTACCAGATCCTGGCCGGGACGGCCGGCGGGGAGGAGTTCCGGCGCCGGGCCCGCGAGTCGGCCGCCTTCTACAACGCCTTCTTCCTCGACCACGACGAGGGCGGCGTCTACTTCAACGTGCTCGCCGACGGCCACCCCTACCTGCTCGGCACCGAGCGGTTCAAGGGCAGCCACTCGATGAGCATGTGCCACGCCGCCGAGCTGTGCTTCCTGGCCACCGTCTACCAGCGGCTGCTGCTGGACAGGAAGCCGCTGACGCTGCACTTCCGCCCGCGGCCCGACGGGTTCACCGACCGGGTCCTGCGGGTGGCGCCCGACGCGCTGCCGCCCGGCCGGGTCCGGCTGGACTGGGTGGAGGTGGACGGCACGCCGTACCAGCTGTTCGACGCGGCGGCGATGACGGTCAAACTGCCCGACTCCGCGGCACCGGTGACGGTGCGCGCGCATCTCGCGCCGGTGGAGGACTGACATGAGCATGCAACTGCGGCACCAGATCAGGAACGGGGTCACGGTCGTCACCCTGGACGGCCGCCTCGACAGCGAGACCGCGCCGCGCGTCCAGCAGGACCTGCGGGCGCTGCTGCCCGGCGAGGGCCAGGTCGTGCTCGACCTGAGCGGCACGGTCTACATGTCCAGCGCGGGCCTGCGGGTGCTGCTGCTGATCTACCGGCACGCGCAGAGCGGCTCGCTGCGTCTCGCGCTCACCGGGCTCACCCCCGACGTGCGCGCGATCATGGACGCGACGGGCTTCCTCGGCTTCTTCACCGTGGTGGAGTCCGTCGACGAGGGTGTGGAGGCGTTGACGGTATGACGACCCTGGAGCCGATCGACGCCTACCCCACGCAGCGGATCTCCGGGTTTCCCGTCCGCGCGGGGCGGTCGCTGCCGTTCGGCGCCACGCTGGTGCCCGGAGGCGTCAACTTCTCCGTCTTCTCCAACCACGCCACCTCCGTGACGCTCGTGCTGTACCGCTCGGGCGAGGCCGAGCCCATGGCCGAGCTGCCCTTCCCCGAGACGTTCCGGGTGGGGAGCGTCTACGCGATGACCGTCTTCGACCTCGACGTGGAGAACCTCGAGTACGGCTACCGCGTGGACGGCCCGCACCAGCCCTGGCTCGGCCACAGGTTCGACGCCACGAAGGTGCTCAGCGACCCGTACGCGCGGATGCTGACCGGCGCGGGATCCCACCGGCACCGCTCCCGCGTCGCCCTCGACGACTTCGACTGGGAGGACGACCGCCCGCCGCGCCTGCCGCACGAGGACCTGGTGATCTACGAGCTGCACGTGCGCGGCTTCACCCGGCATCCCTCCTCGGGGGTGTCGGCGCCGGGCACCTACGCCGGGCTCGTGGAGAAGATCCCCTACCTGCGGGAGCTGGGGGTCAACTGCGTGGAGCTGATGCCGGTCTTCGAGTTCGACGAGAGCGACAACATCTTCACCGGCGTGAACTACTGGGGTTACAGCCCGATCGGGTTCTTCGCCCCGAAGGCGTCGTACGCGATGACCGGGCGCGAGCACATGCAGGTGGACGAGTTCAAGCACCTGGTGAAGGAGCTGCACAGGGCCGGCATCGAGGTGCTGCTCGACGTGGTGTTCAACCACACCGCCGAGGGCGACGAACGCGGTCCTTCGATCAGCTTCAAGGGCCTGGACAACGTCACGTACTACATGCTCACGCCCGACCGGCACTACTACAACTTCAGCGGCACCGGAAACACGCTCAACTGCAACCATCCGGTCGTCCGCGGGTTCGTGCTCGACTGCCTGCGCTACTGGGCCAGCGAGTTCCACGTGGACGGGTTCAGGTTCGACCTGGCCGCGATCCTCGGCCGCGGCCCCGACGGTGAGCTGCTGCACAACCCGCCGCTGCTGGAGTCGCTGGCCTACGACCCGATCCTGCGCGACTGCAAGCTGATCGCCGAGGCGTGGGACGCCGCCGGGCTCTACCAGGTGGGCAGCTTCCCCGACTACAGCAGGTGGTCGGAGTGGAACGGCCGCTACCGCGACACCATACGCAAGTACATCAAGGGCGACCTCGGCGTCACCGGCGAGCTGGCCACCCGGATGGTCGGCTCGCCCGACCTCTACAGCCGCAGGGGGACCGCGGCCACGGTCAACTTCGTCACCTCGCACGACGGCTTCACCCTGCGTGACCTGGTCTCCTACGACCACAAGCACAACGACGCCAACGGCGAGGGCAACAGGGACGGCGACGACGCCAACCACTCGTGGAACTGCGGGCACGAGGGCGAGAGCGACGACCCGGCCGTGCTGGCCACCCGCGCCCGCCTGACCCGCAACGCGCTGCTGATCCTGCTGGCCAGCAGGGGAGTGCCGATGCTGCTGGCCGGCGACGAGATCGGCCGCACGCAGCTCGGCAACAACAACGCCTACTGCCACGACGGGCCGCTGACGTGGCTCGACTGGGGGCTGCGTGAGGAGAACGCCGACCTGTTCCGCTTCACCCGGCGCGCCATCGCCTTCCGGCGCGCCCATCCGGTGCTGCGGGGCGGCTCGCCGGGCTCGGTGCACTGGCACGGCGTGCGCGCGTGGTCGCCGGACTGGTCGGCGCACTGCCGGGTGCTGGTCGCCATGTTCGACGGCGGTGGCGACGACTGCGTGTACGTGGCCGCCAACTCCCACTGGGAGGCGCACGCCCTCGAACTGCCGGCGCCGCCGCGCGGCCTGACCTGGCACCTGTTCGCCGACACCGCCGCCGCGCCGCCCGACGACGCCCACGAGCCGGGGCAGGAGCCGCCCCTGGCCGACCAGACGCGGTTCGTGATCGGCCCCAGAAGCGTCGCGATCCTGGTCACGCACTAGTTGGAGGAAGAGGAACCGTCATGAGTTTCAAGATCAACATGAACGTGGAAGGCGACACCGCCACGATCCGGCTGGCCGGCGAACTGGACGGCCGCTCGGCGCCCGAGCTCAACGACCTGGTCAGCCAGGCCGTGGGCCGCCAGGTGGCCAAGCTGGTCCTGCTCCTCGACGAGCTGACGTACATGTCGTCCGCGGGCGTGCGCTGCCTGGTGTTCGCGCACCAGAAGTTGCCGCGCGGCTCGGAGATCACCCTGGTGGGCACGCAGCCGGAGGTCGCCGAGACCATCCGGCTCACCGGCTTCGACCGCAGCATCATGATGCGGTGATGCTCGCCTGCCGGCTCAGGATTGACGGCCAGCACGCGTCCATGGCGGGTGTGGTGGCCGACTTCGTGGAGGTGCTGGCGGGAGAGGCGGGGCTCGATCCCCGCCAGACCTACTGGCTGCGGCTGGCCACCGACGAGATCACCACGAACATCGTCCAGCACGGCTACCGGGGAGCGGCGGGCGTGGTGGACATCGCGGGCGAGGTCGACCAGGACGAGGTGCGGGTCCGTATCGAGGACGACGCGCCGCCGTTCGACCCCGGAGGCTACGACCCGGAGCCGCGCCTTTCCGTGCCGCCGCACCAGCGCGACGAAGGCGGCTACGGCCTGCTCCTGGCCATGGGCAAGGTCGATGAGTTCCACTACGAGTTCGCCGGCGGCCGCAACCGCAACACGTTGATCATGCGACTGCGAGGAGGAACCGATGCCGACGGCCCTGGTCGTCGCTGAGCCGGGCAACACCGGCTCCACCGCCGTGCTGGAGCTCGACGGGGCGCTGCGCCTGGAGGGCTTCGAGGTCGAGCACGCCGTGCCCGACGACCTGATGCTGAACCGGCCCAACCCCGACCTGCTGCTCGTCTCGGCCGCGCTCGGGCTGCAGCGGGTGGCGCTGCTGTGCCAGCGCTTCGTGGTGGACGGGCGCACGCCCACCGTGGTGGCCTTCCCCGACGACGACATCGGGGCGCTGGAGGAGTGCGTGCGCGGCGGGTTCGACTACGTCACCCGGCCGTTCCTGCCCAGCCTGCTGCGCAGCCGGGTCAACTCCTGCTTCGAGCGCTGGCAGCTCAGCAGCACCGTGGAGGAGATGGCCGCGCTGGCCAGCCTGCGTGAGTACGAGCGCGAGCTGAGCATCGCCCGCGAGATCCAGGCCGGGTTCCTGCCCGAGTCGATGCCGGAGCTGGACGGCTGGGAGATCGCGGCCAGCTTCCGGCCCGCCAGGCAGGTGGCCGGCGACTTCTACGACGTGTTCACCCTGGTCAACGGGCGCCGGCTGGCGTTCGTGGTGGCCGACGTGTGCGACAAGGGTGTGGGCGCGGCGCTGTTCATGGCGCTGATCAGGACCCTGCTGCGGCACACCGCCGAGCACACGGGGCTGGTCCAGCTCTCCGGCGACGACCTCGGTGCCGTCGTCGGCGGCGCCTCGTACGAGACGCCGCTGCCGCTGCTGTCGCTGGGCGCGGGGCCGCTGGTGCAGGCGGTGGTCGGGACCAACCGGTACATGGCCCGCAACCATCTGAAGCAGGGTTACTTCGCCACGATGTTCTTCGGCGTGCTCGACCCGTGGACGGGGGACCTGGTCTACATCAACGGCGGGCACAATCCGCCCGTCATGGTCCGCGCCGACGGGCGGCAGAGCCTGCTCCCGCCGACGGGGCCGGCCGTGGGGATCCTGCCGGACAGCTCGTACACGCTGGGGCACGTGCGGCTCGCGCCCGGCGACGCGCTCTTCACCTACACCGACGGCGTGGTCGAGGCCAGGAACGCCGACCACGGCCTGTACGGCACCGCCCGGTTGCAGGAGGTGCTGGCCAGGCCGGGTACGGGCGCGGGAGATCTGCTGGAGGCGGTGGACAGCGCCGTACGGCACTTCGTGGGGACGGCCGAGCAGTCCGACGACATCACCACGCTGGCGCTGCGCAGGACGCCCCTGTGACCGGACCGGCCGATCTGACCGGACATTCGCGGAACGTCTGGTGAACGTCCGGTCATGGGGCCTTGACTGCCCGGCCCGGAATCGCGACCGAATCATCGTGCCCGCGAACGGGCGGCGGACGAAATGCCGTCGTCACGCGGAGATGATGTCAATATGCGGTTAAGGCACGCCGAATTCACGTTTTCCGAATCAAGTCAGATCGTGCCCGAATGACAAATGCGGCGACGGTGACAAATCGCCCGTACGGCTCCTAGACTCTGGGACGGACTCGATCAGTGATGCCCAGGGGGTCGTACGGGGGTTACGTGTCAGGGGACGTCTGGAGCCGGCAGGAGCTCGCCCGATTCCTGAAGAGCCGGCGCGCCCGGGTCATGCCTGAGCAGGTGGGGCTGCCGGCGGGCACGTCGCGCCGGACGAAGGGGCTGCGCAGGGAGGAGGTCGCCGTGCTGGCCGGCCTCAGCCCGACCTGGTACACCTACCTCGAGCAGGGCAGGGACATCAAGCCCTCGGTCCAGGTGCTCGACAGCCTGGCGCGGGTGCTCGACCTCACCGAGGACGAGCGCCGCTACATGCACACCCTGGTCCACGGCCAGGTCGCCAACCCGCAGCCGCTCGCCGGTCAGGGCTGGACCGGCGGGGTGATGGACCTGGTCGTCGAGCTGATGGGCCACAGCGAATATCCCGTCTACGCCACCGACATCTACTGCGACCTGCTCGCCTGGAACGAGGCCGCGGCCGAGTGGTACGACGACTGGTCCCGCCTGCCGCCCGGCCACCGCAACATGCTGCACTGGATGTTGTGCTCCCCGCTGGCCAAGGAACGCCTGCCCGACTGGGAGAGCGACACCCGCGACATCATCGCCCGATGGCGCTCCGAGCTGGCCAAATGGCCGCACGACGAGCGGGTCACCCAGAAGATCGCCGAATTCGCCCGGCTCAGCCCCCTGTTCGCCGGCCTGTGGCGCAAGCACGACGTGCAGGAGCACCGCAGCCTCACCCGGCGCTTCCGCCACCCCCGCCTGGGCGAGCAGACCCTGCGCATGGCCCTGATGATCACCCCGGACGACCCGCTCGTGGGGCTCGTCGTGCATTGCCCGCTGTGAACGGCACGTGAATAACCGGGTCCAGGACCCGGCATTGCGTTATTTCATAATTGACAAAAAGGGTGCTCGCTCCGACCTTAGGTGATGTCGTGAACACCCGACCAACAGGGGTGCGCGGGGGTGCCGCCGGTATTTCTCCGATGCTCTCGCGCGCAGATGGGAATGGGCGCATGAACGTCAAACATGGGCGAGATCCCATCGCCATCGTCGGCGCCGGATGCCGGTTACCCGGTGCGCGAACTCCCGGTGAGCTCTGGCGGATCGTCAGCGAGGGCAGGGACGTGCTCGGCACGATCCCCCAGGACCGGTTCGACGTCGAGTACGACGCCGCCAGGCGGCGCCGCGACGTGCTCAGCGGCGCGGGCGGATACCTCGACGACGTCGCCGGGTTCGACGCGCGCTTCTTCGGCGTCACGCCGTTCGAGGCGCTCCGGCTCGACCCGCAGCAGCGCGTCCTGCTCGAAGTCATCTGGGAGGCCCTGGACGACGCCGGGATCCCGGCCGAGAGCCTGGCGGGCAGCGACACCGGGGTCTACGCCAGCCTGCAGCCGTCCGGCTACTGGGACCTGCTGCGCCGCTCCGGCATGTACGACATGCACGCGGCGCTCGGCGCGGCCGTCGCCGGGATCTTCCCCGGCCGCGTGTCCACCCTGCTCGACCTGCGCGGGCCCAGCATGGGGCTGGACGCCGCGTGCGCGACCTCCCTGCTCGCGGTGCACGTGGCCTGCCGGGCGCTGTGGTCGGGCGAGGTCGGGATGGCCATCGTGGGCGGCTCCAACCTGCAGCTCGTCCCCGACCTGTACTTCTCGCTCGGCGACGCCGGGGTGATCTCCGGCTCGGGCAAGTGCCGGTTCGGCGACGTGTCCGGCGACGGGTACGTACGCAGCGAAGGCGTCGTGTCCATGATCCTCAAGCCGCTGTCCCGCGCGCTGGCCGACGGCGACCGGCCGTACGCGGTGATCCTGGGCGGCGCCGTCACGCACGACGGCCGCACCGGGCCCTCGCTCGTCGCGCCCGGGTTCGAAGGGCACAAGCAGATGCTGCGCGCCGCCTACCGCGACGCGGGGGTCGCGCCGGCCGACGTCGACTACGTCGAGGCGCACGGGCCCGGCACCCACACCGGCGACAGCACCGAGCTGGCCGCGCTCGACGCGATCATGGGAGAGGGGCGCAAGGACGGCACGCGCTGCCTGGTCGGCTCGGTCAAGTCCAACATCGGGCACACCGAGTTCGCGGCCGGGCTGGCCGGTCTGCTCAAGACGGCCCTGGCCGTGCGGCACCGGACCGTGCCCGCGACGCTGCACGTCGAGGAGCCGCACGCGGTCCTGCTCGACCCCGGCACGGCCGTCGAACTGGCCCTGCGCACGCAGGACTGGCCGGACCGGGCGGCGCCGGCGGTGGCCGGGGTCAGCTCGTTCGGGATGTCGGGCACCAACATCCACCTCGTGCTGTCGGAAGCACCCCAGGCCGCCCCGGCCGAAGCGGCCCGGCCCCGCCCCAGCCGCGTGCTCCCGCTGTCGGCCCGCGACCCGCACGCACTGCGCGAGCTGGCCACCGCCTACGCCGATCTGCTGGATTCCACCCCAGATGCGGGGGATGTGTGCTTCAGCGCGGGGGCGCGGCGTTCGCATCACGATCACCGGATCGCCGTGACGGGGGAGGACGCCGGGTCGCTGGCGGCGGCCCTGCGCGGGTTCGTGCGCGGCGGCGAGAACGTGCGCCGTGTCACCGGCGCGCCCAAGGTGGTCTTCGTCTTCCCCGGGCAGGGCGGGCAGTGGGCGGGGATGGGGCGGCGGCTGCTGGCCACCGAGCCCGCCTTCGCCGAGCACCTGCGCGCATGCTCGCGGGCCGTCGAGGCCGAGCTGGGCTGGTCGCCCGCGGACGCGCTGCTCCACGGCGAGCCGCTGACCCGTGTGGACCGGATCCAGCCCGCCCTGTGGGCCGTGCAGGTGGCCCTGGCCGCCGTGTGGCGCGAGTGGGGCGTCGAGCCCGACCTGCTCATCGGCCACAGCATGGGCGAGATCGCGGCCGCGGTCACCGCGGGCGCGCTGAGCGTGGCCGACGGCGCGGCCGTCGTCGCGAGGAGGAGCCGGGTGCTGAGCGGGCTGGACGTCCCCGGCGCCATGTGGGCGGTCGGCCTCTGCGAGGAACGGGCCCGCGCGGCCATCGGCGAGCACGTAGCCCAGGCGTGCGTGGGAGTGGTCAACAGCAGGCACTCCACGGTGCTGTCCGGCGATCCCGCCGCGCTGGAGCGGATCGTCGAGCCGCTGCGGGCCCGCGGCGTGTTCTGCCGTCAGGTGGAGGTGGACTACGCCTCGCACGCCCCCCAGGTGGAGCCCGTACGGGAACGGCTGCTCGGCGAGCTGTCCGGCATCCGCCCAGGGCCGTGCGCGGTCCCCGTGCACTCCAGCGCCTGGGACCGGGTCGTCGGGGGAGAGGAGCTCGACGCCTCCTACTGGTTCCAGAACCTGCGGCTGCCCGTCCGCTTCGCCGACGCCGTCGGGGCCGCGCTCGCCGACGATCGCCCCACGCTGTTCGTCGAGCTGAGCCCGCATCCCGTGCTGGGCTCCGCGCTGGAGGAGGAGATCGAGGCCACGGGGGCCAGGGCCGACGTGGTGACGTCGCTGCACCGGGACGAGCCCGAATGCGCCGCCCTGACCGCGGCGCTCGCCCGCGTGTACGAGCTGGGCTGCCGGCCGCGCTGGGACCGCGTCCAGCCCGGCGCCTCCGTACCGCTGCCCGCCTACCCGTGGCAGCACCGCCGCTTCTGGCCCGACGGCCCCAGAGCGGCGGCACCCACCGCCACCGCCACCGCCACCGCCATCAGCGCAGGTGTCGGCATCGGCCTCGGGACCGGCGCCGGTGCCGGTGCCGGTGCCGGGGCCGGGGCCGGGGCGAAGCCTGACCTGTCGGCGCTCTCGGAGAGCGAGGTGGCCGGTCGGGTGGCCGAGCTGGCGGCTCAGGTGTTGTCGCTGCCCGGGCACGAGATCGGCATCGACGTGCCGCTCACCCTGCTCGGCCTCGACTCCGTGCTCGCCACCAGGTTCAAGGAGCGGATGAGGCGCGACCTGGGCGTGGACGTCCCCCTGCGCGACCTGCTGGGCCCGGACACCCTGCTCGACCTCGCCACCCGGCTGCGCGCTTCGGCGGACGCCTGACAGTAAGAACGGGCCGAAAACCATATATCGCGAAAAATGCTGCCCAATATCGAAATGCCGCGCTAAGTGGTATTCCGACTACCAGTATTAACTGATTCTTGGGTGGGTTTGTCAGGGGCTGGAGGATACATCACATGGTGACAGCCGTCTTGACAGCCTCAGCCGGCGTCGCGCTTCTGGCAGCCGTCTGGCTGAGCGTGGTGCTGACCGTGTTCACGCCCCGGGGCAGACCCACCCGGCTCGTCCGCGTCACCCTGCGCGGTGTCGCCTCGCCCCTTCTCGCGATCTCCGGACGCTTCCCGCCGGCCACCCGGGAGCCGCTGCTCGACCTGTGCGGGCCGCTGGCCGTCTTCGCCGTGGCCGCCATCTGGCTCGGCGTCGCGCACGCCGGATTCGCCCTGCTGGCCGGCACGCCGCTGCGCGAGGCCGAATGGACCTTCCGGCTGCTGATGCTCGCGGCGATCACCGCCTACCTCGTCCGTTTCATGCACGCCTACGGCCGGCGCGAGCGGCTGGTCGCCAGGCTCGGCGGCAGCGTCTGCAACCCCAGGGACGCCGACAACCTGCTCGCCGTCTACCTCAGGACCGGCTCGCGCGACCACCTCGACTCCCTGTTCGCCGAATGGACGGGCTGGATGACCGAGGTGGAGAGCTCGCACCTGGCCCATCCCGCGCTCACCTTCCGCCGGCCCGCCGGCGACCTCGACTGGCTCAAGGCCGCCGTCATCGTGCTCGACGTGGCCGCGCTCACCGAGGCCATCGCGCCGAACTGGGCGCCCGCGCACACCCGCGCCCTGCTGGCGACGGGCACCCGCTGCGTGCGCCGGCTGGCCGACGGGCTGTGCATCAGGCTGCCGCCCATCGTGGTCAGCCTCCAGGGACGCGAGGAACGCAACTTCTCCGACACGCTGCGGGTGGCGATGGAGGCGGGCCTGCCCACCGAGCGCGACCCGCAGGAGGCGTGGACGGTCTTCCAGGGCCTGCGCACCGCGTACGCGCCGCACGCGTACGCGATCGAGACCCGCCTGCGCTACGACCGGCTGGACGAGCCCGACGAGGTCGAGGAGCCCGACGAGGCCGACGAGCCGGGTGCGGTGGGCGGCTGAAGCAGCGCCGCCGCCACGATCTCGCCCGGGAGCGCGATGACCCCGCTCAACCGGGCTCCCTCCATGACCCGCGCCTCGTGACCGAGCGCGCTGAAGCCGTCGATGACGGTGGGCCGCCGCAGCGACGACTCCACCCGCCCCATCAGGCCCACGTGGGTGTCGCTCAGCCTGGCGCCGGGGCCGATGATCGCGCCGTCCAGGCAGGCCACCCGCTCCAGGCGGCACCAGGAGTGCAGGTCGGCCTCGTCGCCGACGTACGAGTCGCGCAGCACGACCCCAGGCCCGATCTCCACATCCCTGCCGATCCACGCGCCGGGCCCGATGTGCACGAGCCCGCCGGCCAGCTTCTCCGCCAGCGTCAGCCCGCTGACCTCGTCGCGCCGCGCCAGCGAGGACGGGTGGATGACCGGCGCGCGGGGCAGTTCGAGGCTGGGATGGCCCCCGGCCATCGCCTCGGCCATGGTGAGCAGGTAGTCGCGCGGATTGCCCAGGTCGCCCGCCTTGGCGATCGGCACGCACCGGACGAGCTCGCCGTGCGCGACCAGCCAGGGCAGCAGGTCACCGCCCCAGTCGAGGCCGTGCCGGGCCAGCGCCGCCAGCTCCGCCGTCGCGCCGAGGCCGCGCAGCCGCGCGCAGTCGATCACGTACAGGCCGGAGTTGATCGGCACCCGGGACAGGTCGGCGAACATCGACGCCACGGTCTCGATCCCCGGCTTCTCCACGAACCGCTCGATCCGGCCCGACTCGTCGGCGATCAGGGTGCCGTAGGTGCCGGCCACCTGCTCCGCCGTCCGGTACACCGTGCCGACCGTGACGACGGCGCCGCTCGCCACGTGCTCGCGCGCCAGCGCCGCGAGGTCCAGCTCGAACAGCGAGTCGGTGGGGAACACCACGGCGTGGCCGCGCAGGTCGTGCTCGTCCAGGATGGCCAGGGTGGCCTGTCCCGAGCCGGTGTTGAGCCGGTCTGAGCGGGGGCGCGAATAGCGTACGGACACGCCGAAACGCTCGCCGTAACCCACCGCCTCCTTGACCTGGTAACGATTCTCCCGGCCATTGGCGGCCAGGTGGAAGCTCGTTATCCCCTGGGCCCGAAATGCCATCACGAGCCATTCGATGAGCGGCCGGCCGAGAAAGGAGACGGCCGCCTTGCTCCGAATGTGCCCGGGTCCCTCAAGAGTGAGCGGCCGGGCGCGCACGCCTCGGCCGCCGGCCAGCGCGATACCGACAAGCATGAAATCCCCGCAGAAACGACCGACGCGACCAGTGACCCCATTCGTACCATTCTCGGTCCGCCCGCGAACCATTTCGGACGGGATTTCGTCAGGTCCGCACGCCACCGGAACCACCCTGACCGGCGGGCACCGAATTCACGCACCGGCTGCGTTAAGTCGGGGTGCCGGGAACGCGGGCGAGCTCTTTATCGTGGCCTCCTGATCTGTCCGCGCGAAGGAGGAGACCGTGCGCGCAGCGGTGATCACCCGACTCAACGCACCGTGGGAGTTCCAGGACCTCCCCGACCCGGCCCCTGGCCCCGCCCAGGTCGTCGTACGCATCCAGGCATGCGGGATGTGCTTCAGCGACGTCCTGGTCCACCGCGGCCACTGGCCCGTCCAACTGCCGATCGTGCCGGGGCACGAACCGGTCGGCGAGGTCGTCGCGCTCGGCCCCGGCGTCACCACGCTCAAGGTGGGCGACCGGGTCGGCGTCGCGTGGATGCAGCGCGGCGAAGGGCGCTGCGTGCACTGCCAGAGCTGGCATCCCGTCGCCTGCGCGCACACGCAGACCTGGATGGACCTCGGCGGCGGCTACAGCGACCTGATGCTGGCCTGGGAGTCCGGATGCACGCTGCTGCCCGACGGCCTCGACTACGCCGACGCCGCCGTGGCCTTCTGCGCCGGCTTCACCTCCATGAGCGGCCTGCGCAACGCCGACCCCAAGCCGGGCGAGCGCGTCTGCGTGCTCGGCGTCGGCGGGCTCGGGCACATGGCGGTGCAGCTCGCCGCCGCGAACGGCCTGGAGACGGTGGTGCTCACCACCTCGCCCGACAAGGCCGAGTACGCCAAGGAGCTGGGCGCGGCCGAGGGCATCGTGGTGACCGACGACCCCGGCCAGGCGCTGACCGACGCCGGCGGCGCCGACGTCATCCTGGCCACCACCACCTCCGCCGACCTCGTCGCCCGCGTGCTGTCCGGCCTGCGTTACGGCGGACGCCTGGTCACCATGGGCGTCACCGGCCCGCTGCGCATCGACGACATGATGACGCTGCTGTTCAAGCAGTGCTCGATCAAGGGCAGCACGCACAACGACAGGGCCGACCTGGTCGAGGTGCTCAACCTGATGGCGGCGGGCAAGGTCACGCCGCGGGTCGAGCGGTACCCGTTCGGCGAGATCAACGAGGTGCTGAAGCGCGTCGAGGCCGGCCAGGTGCGCTACCGCGCCGTGCTCCAGCACGACTGAGGAGGATCCGCGCATGCCTCAGCCCTTTGACGGGCCCCCCACCGAGCCCCCGATCGTGGTCGCCAACCGGGAACACCTGTGGTGGCTGCTGAACGAGGCCTCCCAGCTGGAACACATGATCCTGTGCCAGTACCTCTTCGCCGAGGCCAGCCTGAAGAGCGGGACGGAGGAGGGGCTCACCCCCGAGCAGGCCGAGGCCGTCGCCGGATGGGGCCGGGTGCTGCGCTCCATCGCGGTGGAGGAGATGCTGCACCTGGCGCTGGTCACCAACCTGCTCGCCGCCATCGGCGCCGCCCCCACGCTCGGCCGGCCGAACTTCCCGCAGCGCTCCGGCTACTTCCCCGCCGGCATCCAGCTCGACCTGCTGCCCTTCGGCGAGCAGGCACTGCGCCACTTCCTCTACCTGGAGCGGCCCGAGGGCATGGAGCTGCAGGACGCCGAGTCGTTCCGGCCGATCCCGCCCACCCGCACCGGCCTCGACCCCGCCGAGCTCATGCCGCGCGGCCAGGAGTACCAGACCATCGGGCATCTGTACCGGGGCCTGGAGCAGGGGCTGCGCGCCCTGTGCGACCGGCTGGGGGAGCGCGCGGTGTTCGTCGGCTCCCCGCACGCGCAGGCCACGCCCGAACTGTTCCGCTGGCCGCAGCTCGTCGCGGTCACGGACCTGAAGTCCGCACAGGCCGCGATCGACCTGATCATCGAGCAGGGCGAGGGCGCGCGCGGCGACTGGCGGCAGGCCCACTACGGCCGTTTCCTGGCCATCTGGGAGCAGTACGCCGACCTGCGCGCCCGCGACCCCGGCTTCGAGCCCGCCAGGCCCGCGCAGGTGCGTTACCTGCGGCAGCCGTTCGACATCGCCGCGCCCCAGCCGCTGATCACCGACCCCGCGGCCCGGCGGCTCGCCGAGCCGGCGGCGGTGGCCTACGAGCTGGTCCTGCACGCGCTCACCCGCTTCTTCACCCACACCGACGAGAGCGAGGAGCAGCTCGGCCTGCTCATCCGCCTGTCCATCGGCATGATGGCGGACGTCCTGCGGCCCCTGGCCCACGCCATGACCGCGCTGCCCGCCGGGCCCGAGCATCCTGGGCGCACGGCCGGGTTCGCGTACGAGATGTACTACGCGATGAGCAACTTCGTGCCCTGGCGCGAGCCCGCGTGGGCGCTGCTGCACGAGCGCATGCTCATCCTCGTGGAACGCTGCCACGAGGCCGGCCGCGCGGGCGGCGATCCCGTGGTCGCCGCCGCGGGCGCGCGGGTGGCCGAACTCGCCGCCGAGGTACGCGCCCACGTGCCGCCGGAACTGCTGCCCTCATGAATCGCCGCACCCCGGCCGACTTGCCATTGTACGAGCCATTGTTTTGACGCCGGCCGGGGTCGCGGGAAAAGAATCGAATATGCGAGGTCCGATGAACATCAGCGCTGACTTCACGGTCGAGGAACTGTCCGGCCGGTGGCGCAGCCCGGAGGCCGCCGAAGTGTTCCCCGGAATATTCGGCATCGATGACTTCTGGCTGCACAGTCCTTTCTGGGCCATTCATTTCAACGCCTACCAGGATCCCGGCTGCGCCGGCCGGCTCTTCGAACTCATCATCATGGGAATGTTCGAGCTGCGCCCGCCCAGCCTGGTCACCCCCGGCGCCCGCGACGCCGATTTCTCCCGCGTCAAAGTCTGCCTGCGCCTTTTCGACCCGGGACTCGTCGCCGCCGCCGACGAGGCGAAATCCGGGGACGGGAACTGGCGTGCCGGCGAGTGGCAGGACGTCTCGCACGGCGGTTGCCCGCCGCTCGACCTGCCGGGCGTGGACGAGTGCCCGCTCGAATACGACCTGCTGGGCCTGGCCCGCTCGCGCGACCGCAGCGCCGACCGGCTCTACTTCGGTCAGCGGCACCACGACGAGCTCGGCTCGATCTGGACCCGCCGCGCCCCCGGCCTGCTCGACTACTACGTCACCCGCGTCGTGGGCACGCCCCCGGCGATCGGGCACGGCGCGGAGTGGGGCCCCGGCGAGTGGTTCCGCGTCACGAGCGCCTACAGCCTCAGCCCTCAGGGCACCCCCGCCGGCCGGGGCGCGCCGTGACCACCGGCCGTCCAACCGCCCCCGCGTCCGCCCGTCGGCGCACGCCGTGACCACCGCCCACCCCCTGGCCTTCGCCGATCGGAGGACCCCGTGACCACCACCCAAGCCGCCGTCGTCGAATCGCCCGGCGCGCCCTTCACGCTTCAGGACGTCGAGCTGGACGCCCCCCGCCCGGGAGAGGTCCTGGTCCGCATGGAGGCGGCCGGCATCTGCCACACCGACCTCACCATGGCCGCGGGCCACATCCCCTTCCCCCTGCCCGGCGTGCTCGGCCACGAGGGCGCCGGCGTCGTCGAGGAGGTCGGGCCCGGCGTGACCAAGGTCGCCCCCGGCGACCACGTCGTGCTCACGTTCACCTCCTGCGGCTCCTGCGCCTCCTGCCGCCTCGGCCACCCGGCGTACTGCACCACCTGGATCCCGCAGAACCTCATCGGCGGCAAGCGCGCGGACGGCACCTCCCCGATCAGCAGGAACGGGGTCGCGCTCGGCGGGCGCTTCTTCGGCCAGTCGTCCTTCGCCCGCCACTCCATCGCCGACGAACGCAGCGTCGTCAAGATCGCCGACGACGTGCCGTTCGAGCTGCTCGCCCCGCTGGCCTGCAGCGTCCAGACCGGCACCGGCGCGGTCTGGAACACGCTGCGCCCCGAGCCCGGCACCTCGATCGCCGTGATCGGCGTGGGCGCCGTCGGCCTGGCCGCCGTCATGGGCGCCGCGCTCACCCCCGTCAACGAGATCATCGCCGTCGGGCGCCGGGCCTCCCAGCTGGAGCTGGCCGCCAAGATCGGCGCCACCCGCACGATCGACTCGACGGGCATCGACCTGGCCGCCGCCCTGCGCGAGGCCACCGGCGGAGCCGGCGTCGACTACGTCGTCGAGGCCGTCGGCAACCCCGACGTGCTCAAGGCCGGCATCGACGCGCTCGCGCCGCGCGGCGCCGTCGCCGTCGTGGGCGCGCCCCCGTACGGGGTGGAGGTCTCCGTGGACGTGCACCGGCTGCTGCCCGGCCGCCGCGTGCTCGGCGTCTGCGAGGGCGACAGCGACCCCGACCGCCTGATCCCGCTCCTCGCCCGCCTGATCCGCGGCGGCCGGCTCCCCGTCCAGCCGCTGATCAAGGAGTACGCCTTCACCGACATCCAGCGGGCGGCCGAGGACTTCAGAGCAGGCAGGAACATCAAGACCATCCTCCGATTCGACACGTGAAGACGTTTGGAGCCCCCGCATGAACACCTTCGAGCTCGGCGACTTCCAGCTCACCTCGGGCGCCACCCTTCCCGGCGCCAAACTGGCCTACCAGACCTTCGGCGAGCTCAACGCGGCCAAGGACAACGTGGTCGTCTTCCCGACCTTCCTCGGCGCGCCCCCCGAGGTGCTCAACGGGTGGATCGGCGAGAACCGCGCGCTCGACCCCCGTACCTGCTTCATCGTGCTGCCCGGGCACTTCGGCCTGCCGCCGTCGTCGGCGCCGAGCAACACCCCCGGCCCCTTCCCCGAGGTCTCCATCGCCGACGACGTCATCGCCCAGCAGCGCCTCCTGGCGGAGGAGTTCGGGGTGCACGAGGTCAAGCTGGTGCTCGGCTGGTCGATCGGCGGCATCCAGGTGTACGAGTGGGCGCTGCGCTTCGGCGACCGCGTCCGCGCCATCGCCCCCATCGCCGGCGCCCCCACCCCGCCCGCCTGGACCAAGCTCTGGCTCAAGACCGTGGTCGAGGAGCCCATCACCTCCGACCCCAACTACGCCGGCGGCACCTACGCCGACGCGGCCAGCGTGAGCGGCGGCCTGGCCCGTGTCGGGCACGCGTCCGCGCTCACCGCCCCGCCCCGCACCTTCTACTACGACAGCGCCGAGGTCTGGCGCAACCTCGGCTTCGACAGCGTGGACGCGTTCGTGGCCGGCTTCTGGGAGAACTTCTGGCTCCCGCAGGACCCGAACGACGTGCTCGCCCAGGCCCGCAAGGCCCGCGCGGCCTGGCCGGGAAAGCCGGGCGAGTCGCTGGAGGACATGCTCGGCCGGGTGCGGCCCGCCACCACGATCGCCGCCTTCACCGGCGACGCCCTCTTCCCGCCCGGCGAGCTCAGCCGGTACGCCGAGGCGATCCCCGGCGCCACGTTCCGCGAGATCGACAGCATCTTCGGCCACCTGGCCACCTTCGGCCTGTCCGAGCAGGACGTGAAGGCCGTCGACGACGTGATCAGGCACGCGCTGGACAGCTAGGAGGTCCCGTGTCAGAGGTGGAGTTCGTCCGCTTTCTCAAGACCGCGGGGTCGAGCCCCGAGTTCCTGGCCCGCTACTCGCCCATGGATCTGTCCCGGATGTTGTTCCACGCCCGCAACGAGGGCTTCGACTTCACCGAGGCGGACGCGGACCGGGTCGTGGGCCGGCTGGAGGCGGGCGTGATCATCGAGAAGGACAGGGAGGCGTTCGACGGGGACGCCACCCTGTGGCGGCACATGTGGGGCACCCGGTACCTCGACTACCTGGTCCACCACGTGGCCGCCCGATACACCGGCGAGGAGCTGTCGTGAGCGAGACGAACGTCATCGACTTCCTGCGCGCCCTGGCGCAGCGGCCGGAACTGTGCGAACGGCTCAAGGACAAGCCCAAGGACGAGGTCATCGCCGCCGCGGCCGGAGCCGGCCACCCGTTCACCGCCCAGGAGTTCAACACGCTCATCTGGGACCTGGAGGAGCGGCTGGCGCGCGAGCGCGGCGAGGAGTTCAACGAGCGCTTCCCGCTCTGGGACCTGCTGTGGGGCCGCCATTACCTCGAATTCCTCGTCTTCGACCTCGTCCCCAGCCTCGACGAGACCGGCCTTCTGGTCGGATTGGAGCCCACGACATGATGCGAGACGCGTTGTACATCGGGCGCGAATGGAACGTCGAGCACGACCGCCGGGCCAAGGTCACCGGCGGCGAGCTCAGGTACGCGGTGCTCGGCGAGGGCGAGCCCGTGCTGTGCATCCACGGCACCAGCATCGCCGACAGCCTCATCACGCCGATGCGGTTCTACCCGCCGCTGCTGGACGACTACCAGCTCATCAGCTACTACCGGGCCGGCTACAACGGCAGCACCCTGGACGGGGACGCCCTCAGCATCGAGGGCGGCGCCGAGCACGTCCGCGAACTGCTCGACCACCTCGGCATCGACAAGGCCCACATCATGGCCTTCTCCTTCGGCGGGGTGATCGCCTTCCAGTTCCTGCTGTCGTACCCCGAGCGGGCGCACAGCGCGATCCTGCTGGAGCCGTACCTGCCGCGCGAGGAGCCCGACGCGATCACCGCCAACGTCGACGCCTTCATGAACGCCATGAAGGTGTATGAGACGGGCGACAAGCTCGGCGCGGCGCAGCTCTACATGGAGGCGGTGTGCGGGCCCAGCTTCCTGCCGGCCGTCGAGATGACCGGCCCGCTCGACGTGTGGGACCGGGTCGAGGAGTGCGTGGACACGACGTTCACCGTGGACTTCCCGGCGATCTCCCAGTGGGGCTTCAAGCCCTCCGAGGCCGACCGGCTGGTCGAGCGGAAGCCGGCCATGCCTGTGCTCGCCGTGATGGGCCTGGACAGCGAGTCCGCGATGCCCGGCTTCCGGGCGACGCAGCGCTTCCTCATGGACTGGCTCCCGCAGGCCGAGCGCTGCGGCATCCCGAACGCCACGCACGGGCTGCAGAGCATGAACCCGCTGGCCGTGGGGGAGGCGGCGCACACGTTCCTCAAACGCCATCCGATGTGACGGCGCTCCGGCACCCGCTCACCGGCCGGACGGACTGGCGGCCGGGCGGGTGGCCACCACCGAGGTGCGGGAGGCACCTGCGGTCACAGGCGCGGTCGCGGCCGGAAGGTCGCGACCGCGCCTCCGCGTGCGCGGGCCGGGAACGCCGAGACTGTCGCCTGCGGGTGCGGACCGGCGGCGGGGCGATTTGACCTGTAGCGCGCTACAGGTCGCACTATGGGGGACATGAGCGAGTTGCTGCTTCCCCAGCTCGACGTCGAGATCCCGCCAGAAGGGCTCTCGATCGGCGAGGTCGCGCGGGTGACCGGCGTCGGTATCGAGGCGCTGCGCTACTACGAGCGCGAGGGCCTGTTGCTCGACCCCGCTCCGCGCGACCCAGGCGGCCGGCGCCGCTACCGCGCGGGTGACCTCGCCTGGATCGCCGGCCTGGTCATGCTGCGCGAGACGGGGATGTCGATCGCCGACATGCGCGTGATCGCCGAGCTGAGCCGGCGCGAGGGGACCGAGGCGGAACGGCTGGCGTTCCTGTCCCGGCACCGGGAGCGCGTGGTCGAACGGCTGGAACGTACCAAACGCCATCTCGCCGCCATCGACGCCAAGATCGCCGCCTACCGGGCGGTCACTGAACAGGAGAAATCATGAGAACCACCCCACTCGGCGACGGGCTGACCGTGTCCGCGCTCGGCTTCGGCGCGATGGGCATGAGCGCCTTCTACGGCGGCGCCGACGAGCGGGAGTCCATCGCGACCCTGCGGCACGCCGTCGACTCCGGCGTCACCTTCATCGACACGGCGGAGGCGTACGGGCCGTTCGAGAACGAGAAGCTGATCGCCCGCGCCCTCGGCGACCGCCGCGACGAGATCGTCCTGGCCACCAAGGCGTCCGCGGAGACCGACGACGACGGCACCGTGCACGGCCGCAACGGCACCCCCGCCTACATCAGGCGCGCTGCCGACCGGTCGCTGCGCCACCTCGGCACCGACGTCATCGACCTGTACTACCTGCACCGGGTGGACCCGGACGTGCCGATCGAGGAGTCGGTCGGGGCGATGTCCGAGCTGGTGCGGGCCGGCAAGGTACGCCACATCGGGCTGTCGGAGGCGTCGGCGGCGACCATCAGGCGGGCGCACGCGGTGCACCCCCTCGCCGCCGTGCAGTCGGAGTTCTCCCTCTTCTCGCCGGACGTGCTGCACAACGGCGAGAAGGCGGTCATGGACGAGCTCGGCATCGGCTTCGTCGCCTTCTCCCCGCTCGGGCGCGGCGTGCTCACCGGCGGCCTGCGCAGGCTGGACGAGCTGGCCCCCGACGACGCCCGCAGGGGTCTGCCCCGCTTCCAGCCCGACGCGTTCGCCGCCAACCGCGCCCTGGTGGACCGGATCGAGGCCCTCGCCGCCGCCAAGGGGATCACCGTCGCCCAGCTCGCCCTGGCCTGGCTGCTGGCCCAGGGGGTCGTGCCGATCCCGGGCACCCGCCGGCGCGAGCGGCTCGACGAGAACGTGGCCGCCCTCGGCGTCGAGCTGACCCCAGGCGACCTCGACCGCCTCGCCTCCGCCGCCTCCGACGTGGTGGGCCACCGCGACTTCACCCCGGTCCCCGCGGGCACCGACCGCTAGACGTCCCGGGCGCCTGACGCTCCAGGAGCGGGTCATGACGACCGGGCGGCGCGCTCGGCCCGCGACCCGCTGACGTGCGCGGTTGAAATGTCCGGAGTTCGTCCAGAGTTCGCTGGACGCGCTCCGGACAAAGATCCCTTGCTGCCCGGTGGCGGCGGCGGTCAGCGTGGTGAACGAGCCCCGGTGTCGCCGTCCGACGGGAGTGGCCGGCGATGCCGATCCGGGGCCCGCACCCGAGAATCCACCGAGGCAGGAAGAGGATCATGAGGTACTCGAAGCTCGTTCCCGCGCTGGCCGGAGCCGGCGCCGCCCTCGCGATGCTGACCGCGTCCACCCCGGCGAACGCCGCCGCCCCGTCGTCCGCCCTGTCGTCCGCCCCGTCGTCCGCCCCGTCGCGCGAGGCGGGGACGCTGAGCGTGCACCGCAAGTCCGCCACGTGCACCTCGCCCAGGGGGAACAAGATCAACGTCTCCTGGGGCGACGGCAACGTCTCCACCACCGTGTACTTCAACAACCACTGCAACCAGAAGCGGTGGATCGAGCTGAAGTTCGTCAAGGAGAACCACGACTTCTTCTGGAAGTGCGTCGGGGTCAACGGCAGGACCAGCGGCAAGAAGAAGGTCGGCTACTCCAACCCGGACAAGGTCGTCATCACCAAGGAGAGGACCCACTGCTGAGCTGAGCCGGTGGTCCGGTTCGTCCGGATACGGGACGGGGGCCGGGGCGATGGTGCAGGCTGTACCTGACGGTGCCAGTGGCCGGTAGCGACCACCGGACGGGTGATCGGCGAGCTGGGAGCAAGGCATGAAGGCACGGATCATCATCGGGATCGGGTTACTGCTCGCCGCGACCGGCATCCTGTGGACGTTGCAAGGGCTCGGCATCGTCGGCGGCAGTGTGATGAGCGGCGTCACCACCTGGGCCGTCATCGGTCCCGTGGTCTTCGTCGTCGCGCTGGTCATCGCCTACATCGGCCTGCGGCGGCTCCGGGGGAGGTGACCCCTCACGGCGGGGGCCGCGGTGCTCACAGGCCGAAGGCGCCGCCGTCCACGAGGATGAGCGTGCCGATGCCGATCAGGACGAACGGCAGCAGCAGGTGCCCCCACCGGCCCAGCACCCTGGCCACGACCGGGCGGGTGGCGAAATACCGGCCCGCCGCGCACCACACGGCCACCAGCGCCAGGAAGACGGCCACGTAGACGCTCATCGCGCCGACGCCGGCGGTGGCGAACACCGGCACGTACACGCCGAGGTTGTCGCCGCCGTTGGCGAAGGTGACCGCGGCCACCTCCAGCGCCTTCGGGCCGCCGGCGCGGTCGCCCGCGGGCGCGTCCTCCTCGCTGTCGCGGTGGTTCCGCCACGCCTGCCAGGCCGCCTTGAGCCCGAGCGCGAGCGGGAGCAGGCCCAGGTACGGCAGGACCGGCTCGGGGAGGAAGGTCGCGCCGAAGGCGGCCGCCGCAGCCACGGCGAGGATGGCCAGGAACCCCAGGTACTGGCCGGCGACCACCCGCGCCGCAGCGCCCCGGCGGCCGGCGCCCTGGGCGAAGAACAGGGCCAGGATGAGCAGATCGTCCACATTGGTGACCGCGAACAGGCCCGCCGCCTGCCCGACGACTCCCAGGTTCACTCCTGACCTCGCTCGCCCACCGCCGGTCCGGGATTTCGCCGCATCGGGACACCCTGCCACACACCGGTGCGACAGGCACCGTCAGAGCACCGGCGCCCGCCACACGCCCGTGAGGCAGGCGCCGTCAGGACTCCGGCGGCCAGTACGGGGCCGACCGCTCGGCGGCGGCCGCGACGGCCGAGCCGTCCAGGGAGGTGAAGCCCAGCTCGACCCCGCCGGCCGGCCACTCCACGGCGAGCTCGAAGTGCTCCTTGGGCGGCAGCGGCCACAACCACAGCCCGACCGGGACGACGGAGGCGGCGTTCTCGTCGCCGCTGCGCATCGACATGCCGCCGGGCAGCCAGAACAGGCAGGGCCCCGGTGGCGCCTCCTGCGTGAACCGGCTCCGCTCGAAACGTTGCCCGACGGTGGTGGCCTTGGTCCCGTCGGCGAAGCGCACGCCGAAGCGCAGCAGGGCCTCAGGGAGCGGCCGTCCGGACGTCAACCCGGGCACCATGATCGGGAAGAGCGACATCTGGAGGGCCTGGTAGTCGTCGGCCGACAGCGTGTGCCGCCGCGTGGCGACCTCCACGTTCAGCAGGCAACCCGTGGAGAACGCCGTGATCGCCGACAGGGTGATGACGGCGTTGGGGGTGCGGGCCAGCACCACGCCGAGCAGCGTCACCCTGCCGGCCTGGTCGGCGGGCGGGGCGTACCAGACGGGTAAGCCGGGCCTCGGCGCGGGGGAGTCGTCTTCCCGCGCGGGTGGCGGTTCGAAGAACATGCCTCCACCGTACGGAACGGGTCACGAGACCGCGCGCAAGATCGGACCATGGCCGAACGCAAGTCTTGCGGCCGTTTGCGCACATCCGACGTCATCCCTTGCGCTCAGTCAGGACCGGCCGAAGGGGTGGCCACCTGCGCCGACCTGGGACAAGTCGTCGATCACTTGCTCAGTGACAGTTATTTCCTTGCGCAATATCGTCGAAATATTGCGGCTATCTGCTCGACATCTTATGGTTCGGCCATCCGCCTGACCCGAAGGGCCACCCCCATGAGAGCACTGCTTGCCGCCCTTGCGTTACTCGCCGGAGTCCTCATCGCCCCGCCACCCGCCCACGCCGCCCACGCCGCCAACGCCGCCAACACGCCCAACTAGCCGACACCGACCTCGCCGCCGGCAAGAACGCCAC